>JALZLF010000143.1 GCA_030858865.1 Actinomycetota bacterium
CCGAAGCAGTCGATCTACCGGTTCCGGCGCGCCGACATCGACCTGTACCTGCGTGCCCGCCAGGTGATCGGGGAGCCGGTCGCGCTCACCACCAACTTCCGGACGACCCCGCCGGTCATCGACTGGGTCAATGGCGTCTTCGGCCGCCTCATCCAGCACGAGGCCGGCTCGCAGCCCGCCTACCAGCCGTTGGACGCGGCACCGCTGCGCACCGCCCCACCAGGCGGCGGCGGCGTCTCGGTGCTGGGGCGCGAACCGCATCCCGACTCACCGCTCGCCGACGATCTTCGCGACCGCGAGGCCAACGATGTCGCCGACGCCGTGCTCGCCGCGTCGGGATGGCAGATCAGCCAGTCCTCGAATAGCGACGACGACGGCAGCGAAAGCTGGCGCGACGCCCAGTTCGGTGACATCGCCATCCTGCTGCCGGCGCGGACGTCACTGGCGGCCCTCGAGCGGGCGCTGGACGACCGCGACATCCCCTACCGCGCGGAGACCAGCTCGCTGGTGTACTCCACCCGCGAGGTCCGCGACCTCATGGCGGCCGCGCGCGCCCTCGCCGACCCGACCGATCAGCTCTCTCTGGTCACGGCGCTGCGTTCGCCTGCGTTCGGATGCGGTGACGACGACCTGTACGACTACAAGGTGGGACACGGCGGGAAGTGGAACTTCACCGCGCCGGCGCCCGACGGACTCGACGAGAGCCAGGTCGTGGCCGCCGCCATGCGGTACCTCGCGACACTGCACCACCAGCTGCCATGGTTGTCGCCGTCCGAGCTGCTCGGGCGCATCGCGCGTGACCGCCGGCTGTTCGAGCTCGGGTACGCCGAAGGTCGCCCACGCGATCTGTGGCGCCGCCTGCGGTTCGTTGTTGACCAGGCGAGGGCGTGGAGCGAGTCGGAGGGCGGCACGCTGCGCGAGTATCTGGACTGGGCGCGGATGCAGGCGTCAGACAGCGCGCGGGTGGCCGAGACGATCCTGCCCGAGACCGACGACGACGCGGTGCGGATTCTGACCATCCACGGCGCGAAGGGCCTTGAGTTCCCCATCACGATCCTCTCGGGCATGACGACGGCCTCCAGCGGCCGCCGGACCCGTGTCGAGGTCGCCTTCCCGCCGACCGGACCCGTGGCGCTGAAGGTAGGCAGCGGTTTGACGACGCCCGAGTTCGAGGCCTTCAAGCCGATCGACGAGCAGATGGACTTCCACGAGCGGCTGCGGCTGCTGTACGTGGCATGCACGCGTGCCAAGGACCATCTGATCGTGTCGCTGCACCGCAAGCTCAGGGATCCGCCCGCCGAGGCCCGCAAGCGCACCAGCGCCGAGCTCATCGCCGAAGCCTGCGAGGACCTGGAACACCTGGCAGCCCCCGTGGTCGTAGCGGGCGCACCACGAGCGACATCAGCACCCGACGGCGTGCCGGCCCCTCCGGCATTCGACAACTGGGAGGCCGAGCGGTCGGTCAAGCTCGCCGCCAGCACCCGCCGTCGCAGCCTCGGCGCGTCGGATGTCGCGCTGCTGAACTCCGAACAGGTCAGCAACGGACAGGTGTTGGACGCCGAGATCGTGGCCGGAGGCGAGAAGGCTCCGCGTGACCTCGAGCTGCCCCCGTGGCAGAAGGGCCGCTACGGAACGGCGGTAGGCCGTGCCGTGCACGCGGTCCTGCAGACCATCGACCTGGCAACCGGCGCCGGACTCGAAGAGGCCGCAGCCGCGCAAGCTGCAGCCGAGGGGATCATCGGCCGCGAGGCCGCCGTCACGGGGTTGGCCGCCGCGGCCCTTCGCGCGCCCAGCGTCGTCCAGTCACGCGGCTGCCGGCGCTGGCGGGAGACCTACGTCGCGACGACGGTCGGCGACCGGACGCTCGAGGGTTACATCGACCTGCTGTACCGGACCGACGAGGGACTGGTGGTCGTCGACTACAAGACCGCATCGTCCACGCGCGACCTCGACCAGCGTGTGAACGCCTACCGCGCTCAGGGTGGCGCCTACGCCGTCGCCGTCGAGCAGGCCACCGGCGAGCGGGTGAGCCGCGTGGTCTTCGTGTTCCTCACCTCTGACGGTGCGGTGGAGCTCGACCTGCCCGAGCTCGAGGCGGCCAAGGCCGACGTCCGGATCGCCGTCAGCGCCCCGATGTGAGCATGCCACCCGCTCCTGCCACAGCGACCGCAGGGAAGGGAGGGCTCCATGTGCACCGCGCCGAACGCGCGGACCGCCTGGTCGATGCGCTCGCGGGCGTGGTCGCCGATCCCCTTGACGACCCTCTCGCCGCCGCTGTCGTCGCCGTTCCCACCCGCGGCGTGGAGCGGTGGCTGACCCAGCGGCTTGCCGCTCACCTCGGGACGACCAGCGGCCGCTCTGACGGGGTCTGCGCCAACATCGACTTCCCGTTCCCCGGCCGGCTGGTCGGCGACGCGGTCGCGGTGGCCTCGGGCATCGACGCCGACACCGACCCGTGGCAGCCGCAGCGGTCGGTCTGGCCGCTGCTCGACGTCGTCACTGACAACCTCGAGCAGCCGTGGCTCGCCGCCCTCGCCGCTCACCTCGGCGGGGACGGCGACGACCTCGGCGACCACCGGCGGGCACGGCGGTTCAGTGCGGTCCGCCACCTCGCGGACCTGTACGACCGCTACGGGGTGCACCGCCCGGTGATGCTGCGGTCCTGGGCGGACGGCGACGACGTGGACGCCGCCGGCGCCGCGCTGCCATCCGACGTGGTCTGGCAGGCGCAGCTGTGGCGCTGCCTGCGCGACCGCATCGCCAGCCCCAGTCCCGCCGAGCGTCTGGAGGGCGCGTGCGCTCAGCTGCGCGGGCAACCGAACCTGGTGAAGCTGCCGTCGCGGTTGTCGTTGTTCGGCCTCACCCGGCTGCCCGCCAGCCACCTGGACGTCTTGCACGCGCTGGCCGCGCACCGCGACGTCCATCTGTTCCTGCTGCACCCTTCGCCGGTCCTGTGGACCAAGGTCGCGCGAGCGATGACCGCGGACCGGCATCTGCCGCGACGCGACAACGACAAGACCGCCGCGCTGCCGGCCAACCCGCTGCTGGCCACCTGGGGGCGAGACGCCCGCGAGCTGCAGCTGGTCCTCGCCGCCGGCGACCGGGGTGGTGTGAATCCGGTCCCGAATCGGTGGCGGATGCCCACCACCCCGGGGTGGGGGCGGCCGGCTGACCGTCACCACCCCGGCGCGGTCTCGGCCAGCACGCTCCTGCAACGCCTGCAGGCCGACGTTCGCGCCGACCGTCAGCCGCCCGGCGTGCCGCTAGGCGACGAACCGGACAGCCGCGCGCTCCTCGATCCCTGCGACCGCAGCCTGCAGATCCACGCATGCCACGGCCGAGCGCGGCAGGTCGAGGTCGTCCGCGACGCGATCCTGCACCTGCTGGCGGACGACTCGACGCTGGAACCCCGCGACATCATCGTGCTGTGCCCCGACATCGAGACGTACGCGCCCCTCGTCCACGCCACCTTCGGTCCCGGTGACGTCACCGCCGACCCTGACCACGCCGCCGGTGACGAGCGGTCTTCCGGCGATCGGCCACCTGACCTGCGAGTACGGCTCGCCGACCGGTCGCTGCGTCAGACCAACCCTGTCCTGGCGGTCGTGTCCGAGCTGTTGGACCTCGCCACCGCGCGACTCACGACCTCCCAGGTGCTCGACCTGGCTAGCCGAGAGCCGGTACGGCGGCGTTTCCGGCTGGATGACGACGACCTCGCCCGTGTCGAGGAGTGGGTGTCGGCGACTGGGATCCGCTGGGGCCTTGACGCCGCCCACCGCGAGCCGTTCGGACTGCAGCGGCTAGCGGCCAACACCTGGCGATCGGGCCTCGACCGGGTGCTCCTCGGCGTGGCCGTTGCCGAGGACGACCAGCGCATGGTGGGTGACGTCCTGCCGCTGGACGACGTCGACAGCGGCGACATCGACCTCGCCGGGCGGTTCGCGGAGCTGGTCGATCGCCTCTCCACCACCCTGGCCGGCCTGGATGCCACGCGCCCCGTCGAGGCCTGGGCAAACGCCATCGCCACGGCCGCCGACGTGCTGACCGCCACCGGACATGCCGAGGCCTGGCAGCGAGCCCAGCTGCAGCGCATCCTCGACGACGTCGTGGCCGAGTCCACCGTCGGCACAGCGGCGAACGTGGCCCAGCTCGCCCTTCCCGAGGTGCGTGAGCTGCTCGCCGACCGGCTCCGAGGGCGTCCGACGCGCGCCAGCTTCCGCACCGGTGCCCTCACTGTCTGCACGATGATGCCGATGCGTTCGGTGCCCCATCGTGTCGTGTGCCTGCTGGGCCTCGACGACGGGGCGTTCCCGCGCAGGACCGCACCCGACGGCGACGACCTCGTCACATACGACCCGCACGTCGGTGACCACGACCCTCGCAGCGAGGACCGCCAGCTCCTGCTCGACGCGCTGCTGTCCGCCACACAGCACCTCGTGATCACCTACAGCGGACGCGACGAGCGCACCAACGCCCAGCGGCCGGCAGCCGTGCCGGTGGGTGAGCTGCTCGACGTTGTCGACCACACCGTTCGCACCGGTGAGCACGGCGACGACGGGCTACCCGTGTCCCCTCGCGAGCGTGTCGTCGTTCACCATCCGCTGCAACCGTTCGACGTACGCAACTTCTCGCCCGGAACGCTGGGAGGCAAGCGGGCGTGGAGCTTCGACACGGTCGCGCTGGGCGGCGCGCGGGCGCTCACCGCCGAGCGTGCCGCCGCGCCACCGTTCCTCGCCGGGCCGCTGCCCGACGCCAGAGCTTCAGGTGCCACCGACCTGATCGAAGTCGACCACCTCGTGCGCTTCGTGCAGCACCCGGTGCGGGCCTTCCTGCGGCAACGGCTCGGCATCGTCGTCAACCACCGCGCCGAGGATCCGGCGCAGGCTCTGCCGGTCGAGCTCGATGGTCTCCAGCAGTGGGCCGTCGGGCAGCGCCTGCTGGAAGCCCGGCTGGGTGGCGCCGACCCGGTCGCCTGCGCCGCCGCCGAGGTGGCTCG
>JALZLF010000003.1 GCA_030858865.1 Actinomycetota bacterium
GCGCTGGGCCACCGGGGTCGACGCCGCTGCCGAGGTCGCGGTCCTGCGTCGCGTGCTGGCCGCCGGCCCTCATGCCAATCCCGAGGAGATGCTCGTGGCCGCTCGCGACGGCCAGGGGGTCGTCACACCGGCCGACCTGTATGCCGGCACGTAGGCTCGTCCTCATGTAGCGAAGCGGTAGGACAACTGATAGCCACCATTTAGCGAAGCGGTAGGACGTCAATCATGGGTGTGTTCAGCAAGCGCAATGACATGGAGGAGCCGGGCGGGGGCGGCTCGGGTCTGCACCTGGACCTCGACGAGCGCTACTGCCCGACCTGCCGCCGGCAGCTGCAGCCGTGGCAGGCCACGTGCCCCGACGACGGCGCCGCCGCGGTGCCGCGAGGCCAGCTGCCCTCGACGATGCCACCGCCGCCGGCACACCTGCTGGACGACGACGACCGCTGACGTCGCCAGCCGTCAGCCCGCCGCGATCAGCGCGACCCCGCCCGCCGCCGCACCGAGGCTGGCCAGCTGCACCCTCGTGAGACGCTCGGCGAGCACGACCCTGGCGAGCACCACGGTGCTCACGGGATACAGCGACACCAGCACCGCCACCAGCGATAGCAGCCCCGAGCGGGCGGCCAGCAGGTACAGCAGGTTGGCCAGCAGGTCCACTGCCCCGACCGCGGCCACCGTGGGGTAGGTGCCTGAGGCCGGGCGCAACGAGGCGCGGCTGATGACCGCCGTGAGCCAGGCGACGAGCAGGGAGGTGCGGGCCGCCAGCAGCGGCCAAAGCCCGGCGCTGTCCGAAGCGCGGTCAAGGCAGATGAAGAACAGCGCGAACCCGAAGCCGGCTCCGATCGCCTCCGCCAGCCCTGGGCGGCGCCACCATTCGCCGGGCTGATCGGTGACCGTGGGGGACGTGGCGGCCGTGGCGGATGGCTCGGCCGGAACCCCTGACGAGACCCCAACGATGGCTGCCAATGCCAACACCACGCCGGCCAACGCCGGCAAGCTCGGGCGTTCGCCAAGACCCATCCCGACCAGCACCGGAATCACCGCGGCGCCCGCGGCTGTGATGGGGGCGACGACGCTCATCCGCCCCACGCTCAGGCCCCGGTACAGCAGCGCAACACCCGCGCCGCCACCGATTCCGGCCAGCGCACCCCAGCCCAGATCGCTGGGCTGCGGGGATGAGGGGCTCAGCAGAGGCAGGACGACCAGCAGCAGCGCGAGCCCCGCGAGCTGGGACCACACCACGACGGCCAAGGCGCCAGACCGGCGTGCCTGCATCCCGCCAAGGAAGTCGGCCGCGCCGTACACCAGGGCCGACGCGAGCCCGAGTAGGACCGCCACGACTCAGCCGGTCACACCCCGGCGTAGCTGTGCAGCCCGACGATCCACAGGTTGACGGCGTAGTAGGTCACCATCAGGGCGACGAACCCGACCACGCCGATCCAGGCCGCGCGCCGCCCGCGCCAACCGTGCGTCGACCGTGCGTGCAGGTAGGCGGCGTACAGCACCCAGGTGAAGAACGAGCCGGTCTCCTTGGGATCCCAGCCCCAGTAGCGGCCCCAGGACTCCTCCGCCCAGATGGCACCGGCCATGACCCCGAAGGTCAGCACCGGAAAGGCGAAGGCGATCGTGCGGTAGGCCAGGTTGTCCAGGCGCGCGGCGGGGGGCAGGTAGGGCACGGCGTACCAGGACGCGGTGCCCAGCAGCGCGGCAACGCTGCCGGCGATGATCGCGGTTCCCGGCGCCCGCCAGACGACCAGCGCGAAGACGGCGACCACGGCGGCGGGGACCAGCGGGAACAGCAGCGGCGACAACGCAGCTCGCTGCACCAGCGGGTCAGCCACCGTCTGCTCGCCGGAAGCCCCGGCGTCGGCCTCGTAGCCCTCGGGACGCGCGTCGGCGGGGGCCCCAACGTGCGCCGCGCCGACCGTCGAACCGGAGAAGGCCTCGCCGCTGCGGTCGGCTGTGCGCCGCTCGGCGGTGTCTTTGACCAGGTAAAGAGCCGTGGTCACGAAGCCGACGATGAAGATCGACGAGGCCGACATCATGGCGGCCACGTGGATCTTGATCCAGTAGCTGTTCAGCGCGGGTACCACGGGCCCCGCCTCCGTGAACAGCAGCAGGCCGCTGGTCATCGACAGCACCGCGGCGGCCAGCACGAAACCGACGAGGTGGCCGTAACCAAAGCGCCGCTGCACCACCACCAAGCCGACGATCACCGCTCCCAGGGCCAGGATCGACGAGTACTCGTACATGTTCGCCCAGGGCACCCGGCCAGCCGCCATCCCGCGCGCGATGACGCTGCCAAGGTGGAGCAGCCAGGCGGCCGAGGCGATCACGGTGCCGGCCAGCCCCACCCGCCGGCCGGCCGCGGTCCCAGCCACCAGGCCATCGCCGGTCACCCGCGTGAAGGCCAGACGGAAGAAGTAGGCGACCATCGCCACGATGTAGCCGACGAACGCCACGTTGAACAGCGTGTTGGAGGTCTGTGCCAGCGACTCGTTGACCATCAGTGCGGACGCTCCTGCGTGGCTGCGGGATGGGCGTCAAGCTCTCGGCGCAGCGCCGCGGCCAGCGCCGCGAACTCGTCGGCGAACGCCGTCTTGCGCTGCAGCGCGACCCCGGCGAGGGTGACACGGCTGCCGTTGCCGTTCGGCTCAGCCTCGACCCAGATACGGCGTCGGTAGCTGTAGAGCGAGGGTACCAGCCCGATCAGGAGCAGCAGCCCTCCGGCGAGCAGAATCCGGCGGCCTGGCTGGTGGCTGACCTGCAGCCCCGACCAGTAGCCGAGGTCGACGAACTCCACGCTGAGGCTGCCTTCGGCGAGCTGTGCGGTCCTGCCGGGGCGCAGCATCGCGGTGTCAACGGGTGGGCCGGGTCGCCGGAACCGCGACGCCGGTACCGGTCGCTCCAGTCCGAGCTCGCCGAAGTACAGGCTGCCGACCAGCACCGGGTTGCGCGGAGAGGGGTCAGGGCCAACGACCGGTTGCCCGTCGCGGAGCTCGGCGTCGGGCACCAACGCCAGGTCCAGAGCGATCTGCTGGCCGGGATCGTCGAACTTCACCTTGGCCGTGCCGGTCCACACGTTCTGGCCGCTGGACGGTGACAGCATGAAGCGTTCGTCGAGCAGCACGCGGTCACCGGCTCGCACGATGATGTGCGGCGCCATGCCGAAGCTGGACTGGTACAGGTTCATGCCGTCGTGATGCAGGGGGTGGTTCACCCGTACGGTCTCGGTGCGGACGGGCTTGCCCTGCTCGGAGATGGTCACCGTGGACACGAAGTCGCGGGGGACGAAGTTGGGGAAGTACGACACGTCGAAGTCGTCGAGGGTGACCACGAAGCCACGGTGGTCGGCCAGATCCCACCAGCGGCCCGGTTCGGCGGCGTCGTAAGCGATGCGGGTGTCGGCGAAGGAGCTGCCCTCCGGGATCGTCACCTGGCCGGTGAAGCCGAACACCTTGCCGACGACCGCGCCGAGCAGCAGCAGGTAGAAGGCGGTGTGGAACAGCAGGCTGCCGCCCTCCCGCCAGTGACCCCGTTCCGCGGCGAGCTGCCGGCCGATGCGGCCGCGGCGGAACCGGCGGCGGCCTAGCAGGCGGTCGGCGGTCGCCAGCGCCGCCTCGGGTGTCAGCCCGGTGACGGTGGTCTGCGCGTGCGACAGGCGCCCGAAGTTGCGGCCCTGGGCGGGCGTGCGGCGCACCACCTTGGCGAAGGCGGTGTAGCGCGGCAGCAGGCACCCGGTGAGGCTGGTGAACAGCAGGACCACCAGGACGGCGAACCACCACGAGCCGAAGACGTCGAACAGGTCCAGCGTGTCGAGCCCCGACGCGATGGCGCTGCCTGGTCCGGCGGTGCCGGCGCGCCACTGCGCCACCGACTCGGGGGTGACCGGCGCTTGCGGGATGACCGTTGCCACGACGCTGGCTGCCGCCAGAGCGAACAGCAACAGCAGAGCCGTGGACATCCTGCGCAGGCGCCGCCACGCGTTGCCCAGCGTCTCCAGCGGGCCAGGGATGTCGGGCAGTCGCGGGCCGGTGGACCGGCGCGCGCCCGCATCGGTGCGCGGCGTGGTGTCGGTTGGGACACTCATATCGGCGGCTCGAAGCCACTGATGAGCGGCCGCAGGTAGGTGATGAACGCCTGCCACAACCCCGTGGCGATGGCGATGCCCACCAACATCAGCATCAGCCCGCCGGTGATCTGGATCCCGCGGGCGTTGCGGCGCAGGAATCGCAGCGCACCGCCCGCCGAGCCGTACAGCAGCCCGAACAGCACGAACGGCAAGCCCAACCCGAGGGCGTACACGAAGGCCAGCACC
Organism: Actinomycetota bacterium; assembly: GCA_030858865.1. GTDB lineage: Bacteria > Actinomycetota > Nitriliruptoria > Euzebyales > Egibacteraceae > JACCTL01. Next base: position 4,319 of record JALZLF010000003.1, read on the forward strand.
CCGCCTCGCAGCGAGCTGCCCCCGCTCTGGCTGGCGGACAGCGTGAAGATCGCGGCCAGCGCCGGCCCGATGCAGGGAGTCCATCCGACGCCGAAGACGAAGCCGAGCGGCAACGCGCCGAGCATGCCGCGGTCGATCGCCTGGTCGGTGAACCTGGCCTCACGGCGAAGCACGTCGAACGGCAGCAGGCCGGTGAACGCCAGGCCGAGCAGCGCCACCAATATCCCCATCGCCACCTGCCACGGCCGGGAGCTCAGCGCCACGCTGAGGCTGCCGCCGATCAGCCCCAGCAGGGTGAAAGGAACGGCGAACCCCAGCGTGAACAGCAGCCCGCCGCCCAGCACGCGCGCCCGGCTGCGGCTACCACGAGCGATCTGGTCGCCCGACAGCCCGGTCATGTAGGCCAGGTAGCCGGGGACCAGCGGCACGACGCACGGCGAGGCGAACGAGACAACCCCGGCCGCGAAGGCCACCACCGCGGCCACCACCACGTTGGCGCTGGCGATCAGCTCGCGGACCTGCTCGGCCAGCGTCATCCGATGTCCCCGCCAACGTCCGGCCCGCCGGCGGCCCGCTCGTCGAGCAGGCGGTCCAGATAGACCGACAGCTGCGGCTCGGTGACTTCGCCGGCGAGCCGGACGGCGACGCGGTGTTCGGCATCCAGCACGATCGTCGACGGCAGGGCTGCGGGCCCGATCCCGCCGAAGGCGGCGGCGATGGCTGCCGCCTCGTCGTACCACGACTCGTAGGGAACGTCGAGGTCGCGTTCGAACGCCTGCGCGTTGGCGGGACGATCCTTGACGTTGACGCCGACGAACTGCACGCCCTGGTCGGCGTAGGCCTTGGCCACATTGGCCAGCGCCGGCGCCTCGCGGACACACGGCCCGCACCATGACGCCCAGAAGTTGACGACCACCGGGCCGTCGTCGAGCTCGCGCAAGGCCATCCGGCCACCACTGACGGTCTCGGCGTCGACCGCCGGAGCCGGCTGCCGGTCGGCTGGAGCGAGCACCTGCGCGGAGCCGTCCCCCTGGATGAAGCCCTGTGCGCCGCCGTCGTCCTGACGTGCGGAGCAGCCCGCCAGCGCCAGCGCCAGCACGACCAGTGCGGCGAGGAAGCGCATACCCGCCAGTCTAGGTGGACACCGGTCGGCGGCTACCGGCCGGCGGGCACCAGGCGGCTGCCTTCTTCCTGGTCCTCGGAGGTGGCCTGCCGTGCCCGGCGCTCCTTGCCCTCGTCGCGGTACAGCAACGCCGCGTGCAGGGCGAACAACAGGCTGACGAGGCCGAGCATCACCAGGCTGGGGAACATCGGGCTGCCAGGGTCGAAGAAGGCGAAGGCGGTGTAGGTCTCGCCGTCGGGATTGATCTCGCCGACTTCACCCGCCGGCTCCTCGCCGTCCGGGCCGAGCTGATAGGTCTCCTGGAAGGTCGCGCCGATGAGCGGCTGCCCCTCGGCGGAGGTGGTGTAGCGGATGGAGTCGGGCACCACCGCCCACGTCTCGCCGACCGGCTTCTCACGCAGACCCGCGTTGGTGGAGA
>JALZLF010000023.1 GCA_030858865.1 Actinomycetota bacterium
CTGCGGCGTTGAGGTCAGCAGACGCAAGTAGAATCGGGAGCGATTCGACTGTTCTCGTGCCGATCTGTCAGGAGTGACGATGTTCGAACGGTTCACCGACCGGGCCCGCCGGGTTGTGGTGCTCGCGCAGGAGGAAGCGCGCATGCTCAACCACAACTACATCGGGACCGAGCACATCCTGCTCGGGCTGATCCACGAGGGGGAGGGGGTTGCCGCCAAGGCCCTGGAGTCCCTGGGCATCTCCCTGGACGCTGTTCGTGAGCAGGTGCAGGAGATCATCGGTCAGGGCCAGCAGTCGCCCACCGGCCACATCCCGTTCACGCCGAGGGCCAAGAAGGTGCTCGAGCTGTCCCTGCGTGAGGGCCTGCAGCTGGGCCACAACTACATCGGGACCGAGCACATTCTGCTCGGGCTGATCCGGGAGGGCGAGGGGGTCGCTGCCCAGGTGCTGGTGAAGTTGGGCGCGGACCTCAACAAGGTGCGTCAGCAGGTGATCCAGTTGCTGTCGGGCTACCAGGGCAAGGAGGCGGCGACCGCCGGCGTCGGGCAGGGGGCCCAGGAGGGCACCCAGTCGGGCTCGCTCGTGCTCGACCAGTTCGGCCGCAACCTGACCCAGGCCGCGCGCGAGGGCAAGCTCGACCCGGTCATCGGGCGCGAGAAGGAGATCGAGCGGGTCATGCAGGTGTTGTCTCGCCGCACCAAGAACAACCCGGTGCTGATCGGCGAGCCCGGTGTCGGCAAGACAGCGGTCGTCGAGGGACTGGCCACCGACATCGTGCGCGGTGAGGTGCCCGAGACGCTGAAGGACAAGCAGTTGTACACCCTGGACCTAGGCGCTCTGGTCGCCGGCTCGCGTTACCGTGGCGACTTCGAGGAGCGGCTGAAGAAGGTGCTCAAGGAGATCCGCACCCGGGGCGACATCATCCTGTTCATCGACGAGATCCATACCCTCGTCGGCGCGGGGGCCGCGGAGGGCGCGATCGACGCCGCCAGCATCCTCAAGCCGAAGCTGGCGCGCGGTGAGCTGCAGACCATCGGCGCCACCACGCTCGATGAGTACCGCAAGCACATCGAGAAGGACGCGGCGCTGGAGCGTCGCTTCCAGCCGATCCAGGTGGCCGAGCCCACGCTCAGCCATGCGATCGAGATCCTCAAGGGCCTGCGGGACCGCTACGAGGCACACCACCGCGTGTCGATCACCGACGGCGCGCTGGTCGCGGCCGCAAACATGGCCGACCGTTACATCAACGACCGATTCCTGCCGGACAAGGCCATCGACCTGATCGACGAGGCGGGAGCCCGGCTGCGGATCCGTCGGATGACTGCTCCGCCGGACCTGCGCGAGTTCGACGAGAAGATCTCGCATGCCAAGCGCGAGAAGGAGTCGGCGATCGATGCCCAGGACTTCGAGAAGGCCGCCCGCCTTCGTGACGAGGAGCACAAGCTGACGCAGGCACGCGTCGAGCGGGAGAAGCAGTGGAAGGCCGGCGACATGGATGTCGTCGCCGAGGTGGACGACGAGCTGATCGCCGAGGTGCTGGCCGCATCGACCGGCATACCGGTCTTCAAGCTGACCGAGGAGGAGTCCAGCCGCCTGCTGCACATGGAGGACGAGCTGCACAAGCGGATCGTCGGGATGAACGACGCGATCACAGCGCTGTCCCAGGCGATCCGGCGCACCCGCGCCGGCCTGAAGGACCCGCGCCGACCAGGTGGGTCCTTCATCTTCGCCGGTCCCACCGGGGTCGGCAAGACCGAGCTGGCCAAGGCGCTGGCCGAGTTCCTGTTCGGCAACCAGGACGCGTTGATCACCCTGGACATGTCGGAGTACTCCGAGAAGCACACCGTCTCCAGGATGTTCGGTTCACCTCCCGGCTATGTCGGCTACGAGGAGGGTGGCCAGCTCACCGAGAAGGTGCGACGCAAGCCGTTCTCGGTCGTCCTGTTCGACGAGGTGGAGAAGGCCCACGCGGACATCTTCAACAGCCTGCTGCAGATCCTGGAGGACGGACGCCTGACCGACTCCCAGGGCAGGGTCGTGGACTTCAAGAACACCGTGATCATCATGACCACCAACCTGGGCACCCGCGACATCGCCAAGGGGGTCTCGCTCGGCTTCACCGCCGGCAACGACGTACGGGGCAACTACGACCGGATGAAGAACAAGGTGATCGACGAGCTGAAGCAGCACTTCCGTCCCGAGTTCCTCAACCGGGTTGACGACACGATCGTCTTCCCGCAGCTCACTCCGGAGGAGATCGTTCAGATCGTCGACCTGATGATCGCCCGCCTGGACGAGCGGCTCAAGGACCGGGACATGGGTATCGAGCTGACCGCCGAAGCCAAGAGCCTGCTGGCCAAGAAGGGCTACGACCCGGTTTTGGGCGCCCGGCCGCTGCGGAGGGCGATCCAGCGCGAGATCGAGGACGCCCTCTCGGAGAAGATTCTCTACGGCGATCTGCTGGCCGGTCAGCTGGTCCTGGTCGGAGCCACGGGTGAGGGCAAGGCGACCGAGTTCACCTTCACCGGCACTGACAAGTCGCCTGCCCCGGACATCATCCCGGTCGAGGCCTCTGCCACGGAGTGAGTTTCCGGTGGCGAGCCGGGGACGCCAGGAGAGCACCTCGAGCCTGACGACCCCGCCCACGATGAGCAGCAGGCGCAACTCGGGCCAGGGTGGCGGGCTCGCCGAGAGCCAGCTTCGGGTGAACGGCTGTGCCCACCACCGACCGCGCCCCAGACGGCAATAGGGGTGGCCTCGTGCTCCGTACCACTCGGGATCCCCCACGTGCCTGGCGCGCCTAGCAGTCTGTGTCGGTCCGCACCGCCTCCGCCACCGACGGTTAGGGTGGCTCGCGTAAGGCCCGCACGACCGGGAGGGCAGGATGTCACGGATGGGCCGAACGGGTGTGCTGAGTCGCCGAACACCGGGGCGTGCGATGGTTGCTGCGCTCGCCGCTCTCGTACTGGTTGTCACGGGCTGCAGCGCCGACCCTGGTGAGCAGGCCGAGACGACGGGTCGGGACGGCGGTGCCACGGCCTCCCCGGGTCCCGCCCGCGACACGGCTCTCGGCAACACGACCGACCCGGCGGCTGACACCCCGACCGACCCGGCACCAGACACGGCCACCCCGACCACGCGGACAGCCACCCCGACCACCCGGACAGCCACCCCGACCGAGCAGACGGCCGCGAGCGTCACGGTGTCCGGTGTGTCCGAGCCGTTGGAGAGGCTCGTGCAGGACTTCTACGCCGGCGAGCAGGTGACGGCAGCCGGCCCGGTGCGCGAGGCAGTTGTCGGCGCCCCACCGGTCGCCGAGGACGTGGATGTCACCGGCACCCAGGGACACTGGCGGGGTGCGTCGGTGGCCGTGCTCACGGCCGGGAACGACCTCACCCTGGCGGTCGACGACGGCGCCGGGTGGCGGGTCGTCGGCGGGCGCTGGCCCTCTCGCGGCGTGGACCACCCTGTGCTCGGTGGCGGCCGTCACGTGCTCCTGATCGGCTCCGATGCCCGGGAGCGCGAGGGCCAGCCCGTGGACCGGTTGCGTGCAGACAGCCTGCAGGTGTTGGGCGTCGACGGCAACGGTGGGGGTGGGGTGATGGGCATCGCCCGGGACGCCTGGGTCACCATGCCAGGTGGCGGCAAGGCCAAGATCAACAACGCCATGGTCGAGGCCGGGCCGCAGGGCCAGGTGGAGACCGTGACCCGGGTGACGGGACTGCCGATCGAGGGATACGTGCTCGTGGGCTTCGAGGGCTTCACCGGGTTCGTGGACGACTGGGGCGGGGTGAAGATCGACGCGCCGTCGGCCTTCGACGGCTACCCGGCGGGGGTGCAAACCCTCTCGGGGTACTGGTTGCTGCGGTGGACCCGGCACCGCTACACGCTGCCCCAGGGTGACTTCGACCGCTCCTTCCACCAGGGTGTCGCGCTGACCGGGATGGGCCTGCAGGCCCGCGGGATGGGGCCCGAGGCCCTTCCCGCGCTGCTCGAGCGGGTCGACCGACACATGGAGTCCGACCTGGACGCCGAGCAGATCCTGACCTTTGCGGCCTGGACCTACCTGGCGCAGCCTGGGGAGTTCGGGCACGAGGTGGCCAAGGGCGACTTCGGGTGGAGCGACGACGGCCAGTCGATCGTGCTGCTCGACGAGGCGGCGCAGGACACCTTCGAGGACTTCGCCGACGGCTCCCTGGCGGACTGATCGTCGCGGGGACGACGGTCGCGATCCGTTGGTCAGCCGGGCAGGCCATAACGTTGCCCGCCCAGAGGTTGCACCAACCCGTCGGCGACCAGCGAGTCCAGGCAGCGGTCGAGCTGGTCTCCCTCGGGCCAGGCACCTCGCAGCGCGGTGAGTCCGACCGGTTCGTCGGACTCGCGCGCTACTTGCAGCAGGGCGCCGCGGCACTGCCGGTCGGTGCCCTCCCAGGGTTGCCCGCGGCGGGCCGGGCCACGGTATGCCGGTCGATCCTGCAGCAGCCATCGGCACCGCTCCCGCAACGGGCACGGGGCACACCTCGGGGACCGGGCCGTGCAGAGCAGGGCACCCAGCTCCATCACCGCCGCACTCCACCTCGCCGCCTCGTCCGGCGGGCAGGGAAGGGCGGACTCGGCGAGCCTGAGGTCGGACCGGGTGGGGGAGGGCGGGGGCAGCGCGACCCCGGACAGCGCCCGGGCCAGGACCCGTCGGACATTGGTGTCCACAACGACCGCCCGGCCACCGAAGGCGAACGCGTGCACGGCAGCGGCGGTGTACTCACCGACACCGGGCAGCGCCCGCAGCTCGGTCATCTCCGCCGGCACGCTGCCCTCGTGCTGCTCGGTGATCGCCACCGCGGCCGCGTGCAGTCGCACAGCACGGCGTGGGTATCCCAGGCGGCCCCAGGACCGGACCGCCGCACCGACCGGCGCTGCTGCGAGGTCGGCCGGCCGGGGCCAGCGGGACAGGAACTCCCGCCAGACCGGTTCGACCCGAGCCACCGGCGTCTGCTGCAGCATCACCTCGGAGACCAGGACCCCCCAGGGCGAGCAATCGGGACGGCGCCACGGCAGGTCGCGGGCGTGTGCGGCATACCAGTCCAGCACGGGCTGGTGCAGGGCACGGACGGGGACGGCAGGCACCGAAGGGGTCGGGCTCACACGTAGCGTTCGAGGATGCTGGACTCGGCCAGCCGCGACAGTCCTTCGCGCACAGCTCTCGCTCGGCCGTCGCCCACCCCCTCGACGACCTGCAGGTCCTCCACGCCGGCCGACAGCAGGCTCTGCAGCGTGCCGAATCGCTCGATCAACCGGTCGACGATCACCCCGGGCAGCCGCGGGATGCGCGAGAGCAGCCGGTAGCCGCACGGGCTGACCGAGGAGTCCAGGGCGTCACCGACCACGACGAAGCCGAGGCAGCGGGCGACCGAGGTCAGGTCGAGCAGGTCGGTGGCGGACAGTCCGGACAGGCACTGGAGGACATCAGTCACCGGGCGGGGGTGCCTGCTGGCGCCGATGTAGTCCCGGATGACGAGTCCGCGGTCGCCGCCCAGGCCTCCGGTCAGCTCCTCCAGCTGCAGGCTCATCAGGCGGCCGTCGGTGCCGAGCTCCAAGGTGTACTGGGCGATCTCGTCACTGATCCTGCGCACCATCTCCAGGCGCTGCAGCACCGCCGTGACGTCGCGGATGGTGACCAGGTCCTCGATCTCGAGCGCAGACAGGGTGCCGCTGACCTCATCGAGCCGTGACTTGTAGCGCTCCAGGGTCTGCAGCGCCTGATTGGCCCGGGACAGGATCTGACTGGAGTCCTCGAGCACGTGGCGCACCGAGCCGATGTAGACCGCGACGATCGACATGGACTGGCTCACCGAGACCACCGGGTGACCGGTCTGCTTGGCGACCCGCTCCGCGGTGCGGTGCCGGGTGCCGCTCTCCCGCGTCTCGATCGCCGGGTCGGGCACCAGCTGGGTGGCGGCACGCACAATGTGGCCGGCCTCCCGGTCCAGGACGATGGCTCCGTCCATCTTGGCCAGCTCCCGCAACCTGGTGGCGGAGAACTCGATGTCCAGCTCGAAACCGCCGGTGCTCAAGGACTCGACCACCCGGTCGTAGCCCAGCACGATGAGGGCACCGGTTCGACCGCGCAGAATCCGTTCGAGCCCGTCGCGCAACTCGGTCCCGGGGGCGACGGTGGCCAGCGTCGCGCGCAGCAGATCCTCATCGCTGCGCTCCACCTGCTGCTCCGTCCCTGCACGCCTGGTCCGCCGGCCGATCGGGCGGCGGACTCACCTGCCGCGAGTGTAGCGACGAGTCCGTTTCCGGCGTCGACGCAACGGAGGGTTGTGACCGGAATGAGACCTGACCCGAGCCAGCCAGGTGGACCCGGCCCGCAGGGGTCATCCCGGTCCGCTGCCGCCCCCGCCCAGAACGGCCGACACGGCATCGTTGACCGAACCGGCCTCGAGCACGACCATCGAGGGCGGAGCAGGGCCCTCGGTCAGCGACCCGGCCGGGACCACTGCCCGACGAAAGCCGATCCGGGCGGCCTCGGCCAGTCGTCGTGGCAGCCCCGTCACGGGCCTGAGGTCACCGGCCAGCCCCACCTCGCCGACCGCGACCGTGCCCTGGGGCACCGGGCTGTCGGTGTGGGCACTGGCGACGGCGAGGGCGAGGGCAAGATCGGCCGCAGGCTCCCCCAGGCGTGCGCCGCCGACGGTGGAGGCGTAGCAGTCCTGCGCGGTCAGCTGCATCCCCGCCCGCCGGGTGAGCACGGCGAGCACCATGGCGAGTCGGGAGGAGTCCAGACCGCTGGTGGTCCGCCGCGGGTTGCCCGAGGTTGCCGCTGTCACGAGCGCCTGGACCTCGGTGACCAGCGGTCGCCGGCCCTCCAGCGTCACGGTGACACAGGTGCCCGGGACGGCCCGGTCCCGGCTGGTGAGGAACAGCCCGCTCGGATCGGGCAGCCCGACGATCCCGGCGTCGCCGAGGTCGAAGCAGCCGACCTCGTCGGTCGGGCCGAACCGGTTCTTGACGGCCCGGACCAGGCGCAGCCGGGAGTGGCGCTCACCCTCGAACTGCACCACGACGTCCACCAGGTGCTCCAGGACCCGAGGGCCCGCGATGGAGCCGTCCTTGGTCACGTGACCGATCAACATCGCCGACGTCGTCGTCGCCTTGGCCGCGTGGATCAGCGCCGAGGCCACCTCGCGGACCTGTCCGACGTTGCCGGGCGCCCCGTCGACCTCGACGCTGGTGACGGCCTGCACGGAGTCGACGACCAGCAGTGCGGGGCGGACCCGCTCCAGCTGCCCGAGGATGGCGCCGAGGTCGGTCTCGGCAGCCAGGTAGAGCGAATCGGCCAACGCCCCGATCCGTGCCGCGCGCAGCCGCACCTGGGCGGCTGACTCCTCACCGGAGACGTAGAGCACCGTCCTACCCTCGCGAGCAGCACGCGCGGCGACATCGAGCGCCAGGGTGGACTTGCCGATGCCTGGCTCTCCCGCCAGCAGGACCACGGCCCCGGGCACCAGCCCACCGCCCAGGACCCGGTCGAACTCGCCCACGCCGGTCGAGGTGGCCCGCGCCAGTTCGGCGTCGACGTCCGCGATCGGAACGGCCGGGCGTGACGGTGGGGCGGGGCCGGTGCGCACCGAGCGCTGCCCGATCTCGGCGACGGTGCCCCAGGCCTGGCATTCACCGCAGCGACCGGCCCACTTGATCGTGCTCCACCCGCACTCGGTGCAGCGGTATGCCGGTCCGCGGGACGTCCTGATAGCCACGATCGACCAATCTAGTAGGTGCGGTGCCGGAGGTTTACGGCGTAGTCGACCGCGGTCCCGGCGTGCTCGGCGAGCAGGGTCTGGGCCAGCTGCGGCGGGAACTCGATCCGCACGACGGCCTCGAAGTCACCCCGGCTCGAGAACTCCCAGCGCATGTCCACCCGCTGCACCGACCAGCCCTGGCGACGCCAGAACCGCTGGACCGCCTCGGCGTCGTAGTCCGGCCAGGCGCGGCGGAACCACTGACCGAAGGTGGATCGGGTGGCGTCGTTGTCGATGACGAATGCGGTCCCCCCCGGCGCCACGACCCGCTCCAGCTCGGCCAGGCCGGGCTCGCAGCCGGCGCCGAAGAAGTAGGCCCATCGAGCGTGCACCACGTCGATGGAGTCGTCGGGGATCGGCAGCTCCTGGGCGGCGCCTGCGACCACGTGGACATGGGGTAGTCCCCGTACCCGGTCCAGGGCCTGCTCCAGCAGCGGGGGGTGCGGCTCGACGCCGACGACGCTGGCGGCCCGACGGGCCAGGATCGGCAAGTGGTATCCGGTGCCGCATCCGAGGTCGAGGACCCGGCGGCCGGACCAGTCGGCGACGTGGCGCATGGCCGTCCAGATCGCGCCGTCCGGGTCGACTCCGCGATTCTCGATCTCGTAGACGTCGGCGTGGTGCCAGATGTTGGGACTCGCGATCGCGTGCGGACCAAGTTCGCCGCCGGCGCTCACCGGGCCGCGTCCTGCCGTGCGCGCAGGCTCGCCGGGTGCACCAACAACGGCAGCAGGCCCCTCCCGTCGGGACGGGGCGCCCCGGCCGCCCCGCCACCGGATCCGGTACCGAGGTGCGCCTGGCACAGCCGGGCCATCTCGGCGTAGGCAGGGCGACCGACGAGCTCGATCAGCTCGGCCTCCAGGGACAGGTACACCGGCGCCGGCGCGGTGTGCGCCTCGGCACGCCCGGTGCAGTACCAGTCCAGGTCGTGGCCGCCGGGTCCCCAGGAGCGGCGGTCGTACTCCGTGATCGTGATCTCCAGGTATGACGTGTCGTCCGGCAGCTCCACAGTGCGGTAGGCGCGGCGCACGGGGAGCTGCCAGCACACGTCGGGTTTCGTGGTGAGTGGCTCGAGTCCCTGGGCCAGGGCGTGCTGGTGCAGGGCGCAACCGCTGCCGGCGGGGAAACCCGGCCGGTTCAGGAACACGCAGGCGCCGTCGACGACAGCGGTGCTGACCTCCGCACCCTCCTGCTGCCGCCAGCCCGTGCCCCGTGCCACGTCCCGGAACTGCCACTGGTCCGGTCCGAGCTGCTCGACGACCGAAGTCACCCGTGCGAGGTCGTCGGCGTCGGTGAAGTGGGCACCGAGCGTGCAGCAACCGTCGTCCGGTCGATCCGTGTAGATGCCGGGGCAGCCCTGGCCGAACAGGCACCGCCAGGAAGAGGTGAGCCAGGTCAGGTCGCACCGCAGGCGTTGCACCGGCTCGGCCGGGTCGGTGAACTCGACCCAGGTCCTGGGGGCGTCCATGGAAGTCTCGGCGCCGCTGCCCACTGGGCGCTCACCTGCCGGTTCCACGCCACCACTGTAGGCCGGGATAGCCTGCTCACCATGCGGCTCGGTGTCATCGACGTCGGATCCAACACGGTCCACCTCCTGGTGGTCGACGCGCATCCAGGAGCCCACCCGCTGCCGGACTACTCCCACAAGATCGAGCTGCGCCTGACCGAGCACCTCGCCGAGAGGGGAGAGATCTCCGTGGACGGCGCCCGAAGTCTGGCCGCGTTCGTCAGGGACTGCTCCGAGGTCGCCGAGAGCCGAGGCGTGACCGAGCTGATGGGCTTCGCTACCAGCGCCATCCGTGGGGCGACCAACACCAAGAACGTGCTGGACCGGGTCCGGCGCGAGTCCGGGGTCGAGCTCGAGGTGCTCAGCGGCGAGGAGGAGGCGCAGATGACCTTTCTCGCGGCTCGGCGCTGGTGCGGGTGGTCGGCGGGCCGACTGCTCGTCCTCGATATCGGGGGCGGGTCGCTGGAGCTGGCAGCGGGCATCGACGAGGTGCCTGACGCGGCGGTGAGTATGCCGCTGGGGGCCAGCAGGCTCACCCGCGAGTTGGACGGGGACCCGCCGTCCGCCCGGCAGGTCAAGGCCCTGCGGCGGAGGGTGCGGGCCGAGGTCGCCGAGGTGCAACGGGGTCTGCTCAAGGTCGGCGAGCCGGATCGGGTCGTCGGCACCAGCAAGACCATCCGCTCGCTGGCCCGGGTCTGCGGGGCGGCGCCCCGGGGTGAGGGACCCTACGTGCCGCGGACCTTGAGCCGCAGGGACCTGGGCCGGCTGGTGCCACGGCTGGCCTCGTTGTCGGCCGTCGAACGGGCCGAGCTGCCGGGCGTCTCGGCATCCCGGGCGCCGCAGCTGCTCGCCGGGGCCGTTGTCATCGAGTCCGCCATGGAGCTGCTCGGGGTGGACCTGCTCGACATCTGTCCGTGGGCGCTGCGTGAGGGCCTGATCCTGCGCCGGCTGGACGGCATGTCCCGGTGAGGCGGGCATCATGACCACCCCGGCCGGCGCCACCGGCCCACCGGTCCTGTTGTCGACCTCGTCGGTCTATCCCGAGAACTGTGCCTACGCGTTCGACCTCGCCGAGCGGCTGGGCTACGACGGGGTGGAGGTGATGGTCTGGACCGACCCGGTCACCCAGGAAGCCGGTGCCCTGCGGGCGCTCTCGCAGTTGCACGCACTGCCCATCCGGACGATCCACGCGCCGACGTTGCTGCTCAGCCAGCGACTCTGGGGCTGGGAGCCATGGGGCAAGATCGACCGTTCCCTCGCGCTGGCCGCCGACGTGGGCGCGCACATCGTTGTGGTGCACCCACCGTTCCGTTGGCAGCGCGACTACGCCGCTGGCTTCGTCGAGGGGGTCGCCGAGCGGGAGCAGCGCAGCGGGTTGCGGATCGCCGTGGAGAACATGTTCCCGTGGCGGGCCGCGGCCTCGGAGATGCAGGCATACCTGCCGCACTGGGATCCGGTCGAGCAGGCCTACGCCAACGTGACCCTGGACGTATCGCACGCCGGGACCGCCGGGGTGGACCCGGTCGCCCTGGCCGAGAGCCTGGGCTCCCGGGTGGCCCACGTGCACCTGTCCGACAGCCTCGGCTCGTTCCGCGACGAGCACCTGGTGCCGGGCCGGGGCAGCCAGCCGTGCGCCGAGCTGCTGCAGGACCTGTTGCGCCGCGAATACCCGGGCGCGGTCACCATCGAGGTCGGGACCAGGCGCCGCGACCCGGAGCGTCGGGAGCTGGACCTGGGCGAGTCGCTCGAGTACGCCCGTACGCACCTGCGCAGCACCGGTGGCGCCCGGTGAGCCGGGCAGCCCCCGGGCGACCCCGCGGCCGTCGTCCGGCGGGCGGGGACACTCGCGGGGACATCGTGCGAGCCGCTCGGCTCGAGTTCGCCGAGAAGGGCTACCAGGCGGCCTCGCTGCGGGGCATCGCACGGGGGGCCGGGGTGGATCCTGCCTTGCTGCACCACTACTGGGACGGCAAGGCCGCGCTGTTCGCCGAAACCATCCAGATGCCCGTTTCTCCCACCGAGATCGTGCGGCGGATCATCGACGGGCCGCGCGAGCAGGCGGGGGAGCGGACGGTGCGCTCCTTCCTGTCGGTCTGGGATGCACCCGATCGCCGCCCCCAGTTCGTGGCCCTGGCCCGTTCGGCGCTCACCCACGAGGCGTCGGCCCGTAGCCTGCGCGAGTTCCTGGCCGGCGAGATCTTCGGCCGCATCGCCGCGGGGCTGCGCGCCGGCGACGAACCGTCCCCGGACGAGGATCTGCGCGCCGCAATGGCTGCGGCCCAGATGTTCGGCTTCGCGGTGATGCGGTATGTCGTGCAGGTCCCGGCAGTGGCCGAAGCCACGGTGGACGACGTGGTGCGCGCACTGGCCCCGACGCTGCAGGCCTATCTCGCCCCGAGGGTCTGACCGACAGCCACCTGCCACTCGCCCACCCCCCAACCGCTCACCCACGCACCCACCACCGCTCGCCCACCCACCCACCCACCACATTGACAGTGCGGGGTGCATTGAGGGGTCGCGGCGCCCGTGGACGTCGCATTTGCGAAGGAGGAGCTGGACGTGGAGCGAGACGCGCTGATATATTTCAGCACATGGTGAATAAAGGCTCTCCGCCGGCCGTCGAGGTGCAGGATCTTGTCGTGATCCGCGGTGGTCGCGAGGTGCTGCACGGCGTCGACCTGACCGTCCCACGCGGGCAGCTGGCCGGCCTGCTCGGCCCCAGCGGTGGGGGCAAGAGCACCCTGCTGCGGGCCGTGGTCAGCGTCCAGCTGGTGGCCTCCGGCACGGTGAGCGTGCTGGGTCGGCCGGCGGGGTCAGCCGATCTGCGTCGGCGGGTGGGCTATGTGACGCAGTCGCCCAGCGTCTACCGCGACCTGACCATCCGGGCGAACCTGGACTACTTCGCCCGGGTCGTGGGTGCAGACCCCGGAGCCGTCGACCGGGTGATCGACTACGTCGACCTGGCCGACCATGCCGACCGCCGGGTGGAGCGGCTCTCCGGCGGTCAGCAGTCCAGGGTCTCCCTCGCCGCGGCCCTGCTCGGGTCACCGGACGTGCTGGTGCTGGACGAGCCCACCGTGGGACTGGACCCGGTGCTGCGCCGCGACCTGTGGGCACTGTTCCGCCGCCTTGCCGAGGAGGGGGCCACGGTGCTGGTCTCCAGCCACGTGATGGACGAGGCGACCCGGTGCGACCGGCTGCTGCTGCTGCGCGAGGGCCGCCTGCTGGCGGACGACACGCTCCCGGGGCTGCTCGCAGACACCGCCGCACCCGACGCCGAGCAGGCGTTCCTGACCCTGATCGACCGTGCCGAGGAGGCCGAGGTCCGATGAACCGCAGGCTCACCCTGGCGACCGCCCGGCGGGTGCTCGCCCAGATTCGGGCGGACCTCCGCACGGCCGCGCTGCTGCTGGTGGTGCCCATCGTCCTGATCGGGCTGCTGGCCTGGATCACCGACGGCACCCCGATGTTCGACCGGATCGGTGGAGCGTTGCTGGGGATCTTCCCGTTCGTGGTCATGTTCATCGTCACCAGCGTCGCTACCCTGCGAGAGCGCACCTCCGGCACGCTCGAGCGCCTGCTGTCCACCCCGCTGGGCAAGGGCGACTTCCTGTGCGGCTACGCGCTGGCCTTCGGGTCGGTGGCGGTGTTCCAGGCCCTGCTGGCCAGCGGTTTCGCGATCTGGGTCTGCGGCCTGTCCGTCGCCGGGCCGCGGTGGCTGCTGGTCCTGGTCGCGCTGTGCAGCGCGCTCGTCGGCACCGCACTGGGCCTGTTCGCCAGTGCCTTCGCCAGGACCGAGTTCCAGGCCGTGCAGTTCATGCCGGCGTTCGTGCTCCCGCAGTTCCTGCTGTGCGGCCTGATCGTGGCCCGGGACCGGTTGCCCCAGGTCCTGGAGTGGGTCTCGCACGCGTTGCCGCTGTCCTACGCCGTGGATGCCATGACAGCGGTGTCCCAGCAGGTCGATCCGACGACGGAGGTGCTCGGTGACGTGGCCGTGCTGATCGGTTTCTCCTGCGCAGCACTGGTGCTCGGTGCCCTGACCCTGCGCCGACGCACGCCCTGAAGGCGCACTAGCCTGGAGTCCCGCAGCGTCGAGCGCCCATCCCGGGCGAGCCCAGCGCCGCCGCAGGAGGAGGAGCGCCGATGGATGCCGCATACCTGGACCCGGGCGCCTGGATGCGCCAAGGACTGCTGGTGATGAGCCGGAACGACGCGTTGCGTCAGGTGCTCGAGCAGGCACCGGTCAGTCGGTCCGTCGTGAAACGCTTCGTCGCCGGCGAGGGCACCGCCGACGCCGTCGGCGTCGCCGCCCAACTGGTGGGGACCCGGCGGACGGCGACCATCGACTACCTCGGCGAGGACACCGTCGACCCCCGGACGGCAGCGCACACCCGCGACGCCTACCTGGAGCTGCTGGGAGCCCTGGCGGAGGCAGGCCTGTGCGAGGACGGACGGGTCGAGGTGAGCCTGAAGCTGAGTGCGCTCGGCCAGGCACTGGGGGCCGACGGCGACCAGATCGCGCTGGACCATGCCCGGACGATCTGTCAGTCCGCTGCGGACGTCGGCACCACGGTCACTCTCGACATGGAGGACCACACCACGACCGACTCGACCCTGGGCATCCTGCAGGAGCTGCGTGCGGACTGGCCGTGGGTGGGAGCGGTGCTCCAGTCCTACCTCTACCGCACCGAGCAGGACTGCCGGGAGCTGGCCCACGCCGGCAGTCGGGTCAGGTTGTGCAAGGGCACCTACAAGGAGCCCGAGTCGGTTGCCTACCAGGACCAGGCCGAGGTGGACAAGGCCTACGTGCGGTGCCTGAAGGTCCTGATGGCCGGCCAGGGCTACCCGATGATCGCCAGCCACGACCCCCGGCTGGTCGAGATCGGGGGTGTGCTGGCCGCCAGGCACGGTCGCGATCCGGAGAGCTTCGAGTACCAGATGCTCCTGGGCATCCGACCTGACGAGCAGGTCAGACTGGCCGGGCAGGGGGCGACGATGCGGGTCTACCTGCCCTACGGCGAGCAGTGGTACGGCTACCTGATGCGCCGGATGGCCGAGCGCCCGGCCAACCTCGGCTTCTTCCTTCGGGCACTCGCGACCACCGGCTGAGTGCGGAGACCGACGATGACAACGGTGGCGATCCTGGGCGCCGGCGTGATGGGCGGCACGCTGTTGAGCGCCCTGATCAGGGCTGGGCAGGACCCCAAGGCGTTGGTGCTCAGCGACAAGTTGCTCGACCGCGCCCAGGAGGTGTCCGCCCGGCACGGGGTGCGGGCGATGGACCCGGTCGACGCAGCGGCCGCGGCGGACGTCGTGGTGCTCGCGGTCAAGCCCCAGGACATGGCGGCCCTGCTGGCTCAGATCCACCAGGCCGTCGGCGAGGACACCCTCGTCATCTCGATCGCCGCCGGGATCAGCACGGAGTACCTCGAGGACCGGTTGCCCTCGGGGACCGGCGTCGTGCGGGTGATGCCGAACACTCCTGCCCTGGTCGACGAGGCCATGTCGGTGGCCAGCCCGGGCCGGCACTGCACGGCCGAGCACGTCGCCCAGGCCGAGCAGCTGCTCGGCAGCTTCGGCAAGGTGATCACGCTCGAGGAGTGGCACCAGGACGCGGTGACCGCGATCAGCGGCAGCGGGCCGGCCTACATCTTCTACGTGGTCGAGGCGATGATCGAGGCGGGCGTGCTGCTGGGACTGCCCCGGTCGACGGCCACGGAACTGGTCGTGCAGACCCTCTACGGCGCCGCCACGATGATCCGGCAGACCGGCCAGCACCCCACGGTGCTGCGCGAGCAGGTGTCGAGTCCGGGCGGCACCAGCGTCGCGGCGCTGCGCGCACTGGAGGACCACCGGGTCCGGGCGGCCTTCCTGACCGCGATCGAAGCCGCGGCCCGTCGCTCGAAGGAACTGGCAGCGGGCGAATGAGGTGCTCGGTGCGGGTGCACGCCACCTGCTGTTCACCGCAGGGTGCATCGCGACCGGACGCCACGCTGTGGCAGGGTAGGCGCATGAGTAAGCTCGGCGTGCGCCTGCTGGACGAAGAGAAGTGGTCGCAGTACCGCGATGTGCGGCTGCGCGCGCTGAGGGAATCGCCCGAGGCCTTCGTCGCCTCCGCGGAGGAGGAGTCGGAGTTCTCCGAGGACACCTGGCGCGAGCGGATGCGTCGCTCCAGACGGATCCTCGCCGAGCGCGACACAGGTGTGGCCGGCGTGGTCAGCGTCGGTAGCCACCGCAGCCCGGAGGAGGGCGTGGGCGAGCTGTTCGGCCTATGGGTCGAGCCGAAGCAGCGCGGCACGGGTGTGGCC
>JALZLF010000035.1 GCA_030858865.1 Actinomycetota bacterium
CTGTTGCGCCGACGCGGTCTACTCGACTACATCCTGCTGGAGGCCACCGCGCCACCACCCGCCTCAGCCAAGCGCGCCGCGTAGGAATCGCAGCTGCAAGTGCAGCAGGTTCTCGGCGACCACTTCCTGCGGGGTCATGTGGGTGACACCGGACAGCGGCAGGACGGTGTGCGACCGACCGGCCTCCAGCAACGCCCGTGACAGGCGCAGCGTGTGAGCCGACACGACGTTGTCATCGGCGAGCCCGTGGATGAGCAGCAGGGGCCGGCGCAGCGACGCGGCGTCTTCCAACAGCGAACTGGCCGCGTAGGCCTTTGGTTGGTCCGCTGGCAGGCCCAGGTAGCGCTCGGTGTAGTGGCTGTCGTACAGCGTCCAGTCCGTGACCGGCGCGCCGGCGATGGCGGCGGAGAACACCTCCGGTCGGCGCAGCACCGCAAGGGCGGCGAGATAGCCCCCGAACGACCAGCCGCGAATGGCCACGCGCCGCAGGTCCAGCAGTCCCGGATAGTCCTGGGCGCACGCCGTCAGTGCGTCGACCTGGTCCTCCAGCGGCGCGGTCGCCAGGTCGCCGGCCAGCTCCCGTTCCCATGCGGGACCGCGCCCTGGCGTGCCGCGCCCGTCGGCCACGAGCACGGCGAACCCCTGGTCGGCGAACCACTGCGAGGTCAGCAGCGCATCGTGGCTGGCGACGGCGCGCTGGGCATGCGGGCCACCGTAGGGGTCGAGCAGCACCGGGAGCGGGTCGTCGCCCTGCTGGTGTCCGGAAGGCAGGCACAGCACCGCACGTAGCCGGCGCCGGCCCAGCCGCAACAGTCTGGCCCGGGTGGTGATCACCGGCGTCGAGGCCAGTGACCGCACCGGGAAGGCGCCGGCCCCGTGGTGGATCGCCGTTGTCGCCCCTGGCCCGTCGAGCCGGCGGGTGACGGTCACCAGCGTGGCGGCGTTCCCGACCGCCGCCGCGACCTCGTCGGCCGCGGTCATCCGCTCCAGGCCCTTGCCGTCGATGCCGACCCGCCAGACGCTGACCGCGGCGGGATCGTCCCGCGACGCGGTGAAGACCAGGCCCTGAGCTGACACCGACACGACGGCGCGGACCTGCAAGCCGGCACCAGTGACCGCGCGTCCTCCGACCGTCAGGCGCCGCGTGTCCTGCTCGTCGATGGTGTCCACCAGCTGGCCGTCGGGCAGCCAGCGGGGCACGCCGGCCACCAGGTCGACCCACTGCTCGTCGGGAACGCGGCTGACCACGCGCACAGTGGCCGCGTCGTCGCCATCGACGTCGGCGGCCAGCACGACGCGCTCGCGCTGGTTGCGCGACTGCACGACCAGCGTCAACGGGCCCGACGCCGACCACACCACCTCGGCCAGGTAGGGCAGGGCGCCGCGGTCCCAGGCCACTGCCAGCGACTGCCCGTCGAGGTCGACGACGAAGAGGCCGACATCGGCGTTCGGAGTCCCGGCGGCGGGATAGGCCATGGTCGCGGGCGCCGTTGCGGGGTCGGCTGGGTCGCCGATGTACCAGCGCTGGACTGGCGTGGTGTCGACTCGGGCGATCGCCAGCCGCGAGGAGTCCGGCGACCACCAGTAACCGCGCAGCCGGTCCATCTCCTCGGCGGCCATGAACTCGGCCAGTCCCCAGCTCACCTCTGGATCATCGTCGCCGGCGATCCGCCGCTCGGCGCTGCCGTCGATGCCGGCGACGTGCACGGCACCGTCGCGGACGAACGCCACCCGGCTGCCGTCCGGCGACGGGCGCGGGTCGAGAACGGGGCCGGGAACCGCGAGGGCGCGGGCGCCGCCGGCGACGAGGTCGACGACGAACAGCTGACCGCCGAGGGCGAACGCGGCAACCGTGGCGAGGTCGTCGGTGGCGAAGGCTACGATGCCGCTCGCCGACTCGCGCGAGCGTTCACGGCGTGCCAGCTCCTCGGGCGGCGGCCGGCTGTCGTCGGCCCCCAGATTCCGCGGGTCGGCGACACAACGCTCCCGCGGATCGGTCAGGTCCAGCGCCCACAGGCAGCCGAGCGGATCCTCGCCGCCTCGGCTGCGCAGGTACACGACGCGGGAGCCGTCGTTGGCCACGTGGAAGCTGCGTGGGGCGCCGAGGGTGAACCGCTGGGTCCGCGCGGACTGCCGAGGAAAGGACACGCTCACGCGCGAGCCAGCTCCTCCTCACGTCGCCGGGGGCAGCGCTGCTCATGGCCCGGCCGCACCCACGTCCAGGCCTGGCAGGAGGGACAGCGGGTGCCGTCACGCACGATCGGGTTGCCCTCCAAGGCCAGCGGCAGGTGGACGTCGAGCTCGGCGCACACGAAAGCCTCGTAGGCCTTCTCCGCCAGCTGGCGGTTGCGGCCGGCCAGCGCGTCCAGCTCACCCTGAGGGTCGATCGCGACGCCGTCGGCGACAAGGCCGGCGATGAGATGGGCGGACTCGGGCCGAGCCAGATCCAGGCCGTCGATCGTCGGGGTGCGCAGCGAGTCGGGGAGGGGCAGGTCCACGCCCCGCTCCCGCCAGGACTGCCACCTCGCGAGCCCCTTCGCCCGGTCACCCGCAGCGGCCTCGACCGACTCGCGGATGCGGTCGCGCAACTGGTCGCCCATCCCGTGGTCGCGCGCCCAGGCCATGATCGACCCGATGTCGTCTCTGTCGAGATCCACGCGGTCCAGCAGGGCCGGCAGGCGGTCGCGGTAATGCTCGGCGGTCAACGACAGCGTCGCCACGGTCGCCGGGAGACGGTCGACATGCGCTGACAGCAGCGCATCCACCCCGGCCGGCAGCGGCTTGGCCTGCCGCACGGTGGCGGCCTCGGCCAGCCAGGAGTCCGTCGGCTTGCTCGGCAGCGGGATGTCGAGGTCGGGTTCGCGTTCCAGCAGCGCCGCGGCGATCTGCGGTCGGCGGCCGACGGCGGCGAGGTCGGCCAGCACGATCTCCCGCAGCCAGGTCCAGATCAGACCCTGAGCGCGGGCGATGTCCTCAGCCACCCGCTCCGCACGTCCGCCCATGCCGAGGCGCGCGGCCTTGGACAGCATCTCGCGGGCGCGCTCCAACGCGCGTTGACGCTCCGCCAGGACCGGTTTGACCTCATCGGGGCGGACCCGAAACAGCTCCCAGAGCGAGAACAGGTCGCGATAGCGTCCGGCCGCCGCCGACGCCACGAAGTGGCGGGCGAGTGCGGCCGGTCCCAGTAGGGCGCCTGCCGTCACTGGGGGCACGTCGGTGATCAGCGATTCGCGGACCTTGCGCGACAGCCGGGTCAACGACGGGTCGGGGGACAGGACGTAGCGCAGCGCCGCCTCGTTGGACGTGCCGATCCGCTTGGTGACGGCGGCAGGGTCGGGGCCTGGCGGCTTCTTCGGCGCCGGCTTGGCTTTCGGCTTCCCGGCTTTGTCCGCGGTGTCCGCGGCCTTGGTCGCAGGCTCGCCGCGGTCCTCCGGCGGGAGGATGGCCTCGGGGTTGGGCTCCACCTCGGCTGGCGCGGCGGTGTCCTCGTCGTGGTCGTCGTCGTGGTCGCCGGCCACGTCGACTGCCGGGTCCGTTGCGGCGAGTGCTGCGGGGGCCTCGGTGGGCTCGGCCTCGACCTCGGCGTCCTGCGTCGCTGTGGTGGCGGCATCTTCAGCGCCGGGCGGGCTGCCCGCGTCGCCGTGCTGGGATTCGTCGGGTGTGGTCGAGGGATCCATGGGGCCTCCTGCGGCGGACGGGACCGGTCCCGCGGGCGTGCAACGCGCGCGAGGGTCGCGGGTGTGGCAGTCGAGAGGATAGCGACCGGCCCGCGACGTTCGGGGCGATGGGCCTACTGCTCGGGCGGGATGATCAGCTCGTCGCCCTCTCGCAGCGGCGTGGAGCTGTCGATTTCGTTGGCTTCGGCGATGATCTCGTACTGGCTCGCGTCGCCGTAGAACTGCTGGGCGATGCCGGCCAGGGTGTCGCCGAGCTCGATGGTGTAGGTCTCGCCTTCCTGCGCCTCCGGTTCCTCGGTGGCCTCGGCATTCTCGGTCTCACGATCCTGGTCGTTGCCGCCGCCACCGCCGCCACCTCCTCGGGCGCGTCGGCGTGCCTGGGCGGCGTCGAGCTGCTGCTGCAGCGCCGCATTCTCCGAGGTCAGCTCGGCGACGCGATCCTGCTCAAGGTCGAACTGGGACTGCGCCACACCTCCGCCGGCCGTGCAGCGCCCGAGGAACAGAAACAGCAACGCCGCGATCACGAACAACACGACCCGGCCCCACAGGACCCGGGGACCGTAGTCGTCTTCCGTCTCATAGTCGTGATCCATGGGCGGGCAGTATTCCACGCGGCGGGAGCCGAGCGCCTACGCTGCCCGCATGCTCGAACGCGAGTGGCTATCCGTGACAGACCCGGACGATCCGCACGACCGCTACACCTTCGACATCACGTTCCTGCTCTCGGCCTACACCTGCATCTACGGGCAAGGCTGCCGCAGCATCGCGGCCGAGCCGTCCGCCGTGCTGGGTTGCTGCAGCTTGGGGGCCCACTACGTCGACGCCGAGGACCGCGAGCGTGTCGAGGCGATGGTGGACGTGCTGGGCAGCGAGCACATGCAGTACTACGTCGATGCCGTCCGCCGTGGCCCCACGGCGGTGGTTCCCGGAGGCGAGCACCGCACCCGCATCAAGGACGGCGGCTGCATCTTTCTCAATCGGGCGGACTGGCACGCCGGACCAGGGTGCGCGCTGCACCAGTACGCACTGGCCCACGGCGAGCACCACATGACCTACAAGCCGGAGGTCTGCTGGATCGTGCCCCTGCGCCGCGAGATCAGCGAGGGGGTCGCCGACGACGGCGAGCCGCTGGTGACCACAACGATCACCTCCTACGACCGTGGTTCGTGGGGGCCGGGCGGCTCCGACTTCGGCTGGTGGTGCACCGACTCACCGCTGGCTCACGTCGGCGTGGACCCCGTCTACGTCAGCATGGCCGCCGAGCTGCGGGCGATGACCAGCGCCGCGGTGTATGACGAGCTGGCCGCTTACCTCGACGAGCGTCGCGCGCACGCGCGCAAGCCGCTGCCGTTCCCGGTGTACGTGTCCTGACGCCGGTCAGTCTCGCCGTTGGGTTCTGCGGGGAGCCGGTGCCGGCTGGCGCCTGCCGGCGGCTGCGCCCTTCGGGACTGCCCGGGAGCCGGCCGGGCTGCGCACGCGAGCACCCGACCACCACACGGGGTCGGCCGGCTTGAAGCCGTACACGCCGGCGTCGTGGACGAAGAAGTCGGTGCGATAGCGCGTCCCGTCGCGCCGCCTTCCTCCCACCACCAGCACAGTACCCCCGCCGTTGTCGGAGTTGGGCAGGATGATCTCGGTGGCGAGCACGCGAGGCCGCTTGCGTGGGATGCCCCGCCGAGCCCCCAGGTCGGCGACGGACTGCTGGCAGGAACGGGCGGAATCCCCGAGGGCGCACAGGCCGTCGATCTCGCCCGCCAGCGCACGGTTCACGGCCCGGTCGAGCAACGCCCTGGCGGTCGCGGTGGGCACCGGGCGGCTGGGAGCGCCGGCGACCAGCGGATACCAGCCGTCCACCGTCAGCAGCGCAGTCGCCAGCACGATGACGATCACGGCGATGCTGAACAGCGTTCGCATGGTCTCCCCACAGGGTCGGCGCCACCAAGCCCCGCTGACAGGATGCCCCATCGATCGCGGTGGAGCGCGCACACCGCCTGCACAACCACCACGCCGGTCCGGGCCGGTGTCCCGCGTCAACGCCAGCGCGACAGAGCCGCGGAACCGAGGCCACGAGTGGGCGCCCGGGATGCGCCGGGTCATGATTGCCGACCGGGAGCCGCGGCCGTCAGTCGAGGAGCAGGTCGTCTGGGCGGTTGACGTTGCGCGCGAATCGGCCCGTCGGGTCGGCAGGGCGCCAGAGCCGCTCGGGGACACGGTAGACCCCGACCGCCTCGGCCGCGGCGGTCACCGACCGCTGTCCGTTGCGCAGCCGGCGCTGCAGGGCAGGGGCGCCACGCACGGCCCACACCGCATGCAACGGCTGCAGCCGCCCGTCGGCGACCGGGGCGACCACGGCTGCGGTGCTGGTCACCGCCAGCTCTACGAGCAACGCCAGGACGGCGGTGCTCGCGAAGGGCATGTCAACCGCCACGACGGCCATCAGCGGGGTAGGCGAAGCCTGCAGCCCGGCGAGGATGCCGCCCAGAGGACCGGAGTTCTGTACTGCGTCGGCAACCTGCCGCGCTGTCACACCAGCCAGGCGGCGACTGCTACCGCTGGCGACCAGCACCTCCACGCAGATCTCGCCGAGCACGTCCACCGCACGGTGGATCAGCGGCCGGTCGCCGACCGTCAGCCAGGCCTTGTCGGCGCCCATGCGCACGCTCGCACCCCCGGCCAGGACGAGCCCGGTCAGCGGCGGCACCGGTGGGCGGGCGAGCACGGCGCAGACGGTACGCGGTGGGCGCAGCAATCGCCGTCGCTGTTCACCCCGTTCGGGTCCTGGTGGGAGTAGAAGTGGCGCTTCGTCCTCCCCTGCCGCAGGAGCCCGTGGTCGCTACCCACCTGGAGCAGATCAGCGACGCAGAGCTCGTCGTGCGTGCCCGCGACCGCGGCGACGGGGGCGCGCTCGACGAGCTGCTGCGCCGCCATCGCGACACCGCGTACCGTGTGGCGCTGCGCATCTGCCTGAACCCCGCGGAGGCTGAGGACATCGCGCAGGAGTCGCTGGTCCGCGCCTGGCGGTCCCTTGGTCGCTTCCGGGCCGACGCGGCCTTCTCGACGTGGCTGTACCGCATCACCACCAACACCGCGCTCAAGCGGGCGGGGCGGCGAAAGGATGTGGTGATGGCCGAGCTGCCGGAGCCGCCCGGGCCGGATCTGGACCCGGCCGGCCGGGTGGTGCAGCGCGAGCGCCTGGCAGTGGCCACCGCCGCCCTGGCCTCCCTTACGGCCGAGCAGCGTGCCTGCTGGGTGCTGCGCGAGCTGGAGGGGTTGTCCTACGAGGAGCTTGCCGAGGTGCTCGGCCTCACTCTGGCGGCGGTGAAGGGCCGGCTGTTTCGCGCCAGGGCCGAGCTGACCGCAGCGCTGGCACGCTACGACCAGGACATCACGACCGAGGACACCCCCACCAAGGACGTGCCGTGAACCAGCCCGCACGCTGTCCCCTGGACCTGGCCCCTGCCGACGTCGCCGCCTGGGCCGTCGACGGCGAGCCGGTCGACGGCGTCGACATGCCCGCCCACGTCCAGAGCTGCCCGGCGTGCCAGGCCGTCGCTGCCGCGGTGGCCGGTAGCGACGAGGTGGGCC
>JALZLF010000037.1 GCA_030858865.1 Actinomycetota bacterium
GCCACCGCCTCGCCGACCGACCGGCCTTGATCTCCGACCTCGCGGCGGCACCGCCGTTCGATGTGCTGCTGGTGGAGCTGAAAGCCGCGGCGATCGACGTCGCGGTACGCAGTGCCGCTCGAGCGGGCGCTCGGGTGGTCTTCTGTGACAACCGCCCGATCATCGTCGGTGCCCACGAGGCAACCGGCGACGCAACGGGTTTGCAGGACGCGGTGGTAGCGCTGACCCGACTCGCGGACGAGCGAGCCACCGCCCGGTAGCTGGAGCCCCTCGTCTTCCAGATGGACCCCACCCCGAGCTCGAAGGGGTCGAGCCTCCACAGCTCGACCCGTCGTGCCGTGACCGTGCGCGACGGCAAAGCTGGCTTGCCCTACTCCAAGGGCCTCATGGCCACGTCGATCATGGCCGCCGGGCTACCGCCCAGCCGGGCCTACTCGGTGGCCGAGGTGATCGAGCAGCGCCTGCATCGCGCCGACCGCGACAGCGTCACGTCGCGCGAGCTGCGGGAGATGGCAGCGGCGGTCCTGGCCGACCAGGTTGGTGAGCGCTACGCCGACAACTACCGCCGGTGGCAGCGCGCCAAGGACCGGACCGTGCCACTGGTGGTGCTGATCGGCGGCACGACCGGCGTCGGCAAGTCGACAGTCGCCACCACGTTGGCCGCCCAGCTCGGCATCGTGCGGATCGTGTCCACCGACGCCGTCCGCGAGGTGATGCGCGGCATCTTCACCAAAGAGATGATGCCCAGCATCCACGCATCGTCCTACGACGTGGCTCCGTACCTGCGGGAACCACCGGAGGAGACCAACTCGGTCATCACCGGTTTCCGCCGCCAGGTGCAGGCCGTCTCGGTCGGGGTGACGCAGGTCATCCGCCGCGCCGTGGTAGAAGGCACCGACCTGATCGTCGAGGGCGTGCACGTCGTTCCCGGCTTCCTGGAGCTTCCCGGCCGCGCCGAGGCGATCGTGGCCTCCATGGTCATCACCGTCGACGACGAGCAATTGCACCGCAGTCATTTCGCCGCCAGAGCTGCCGATACACGGAGTAGACGGGATCGCCATTACCTGGAGCACTTCGACGACATCCGGCGTATCCAGTCCTTCGTCCGTGATCTGGCAGTGCAGCACAGCGTTGCTGTGATCCCCAGCTACAGCCTCGACACCACGATCTCCCGAGTGATGGAGCTCGTCGTGACCGACACCACCGACAGCCCACCGACCTGCTTCCCGCGTTCCGGCCCGGCCGACCCCGATCTGTTGGATCGGGTTGTGCCGGCCTCCAGACCCGCTCCCGAATAGGAGTATCCCTCATGGACCCTGGCGTCCTCGCCCGCAAGCAGCTCCCAGAGCTGAAGACCATTGCCGCCGATCTCCAGATGCGCGGCTATCAACGACTGAAGAAGGCCGAGCTCATCGACGCCATCGTCCGCGCCGCCGACGGCGGATCACCGCCGGCCGCGGCCAGTTCCGGCGGTCAGCTCGACCTCGGCTCCAACGGCAGCGCCGGTGGAAACGGCCGCACCCGCAACGGTGCGCCACCCGAGGCCGTGATCCGCCCCCGCACCCGGACCCGCACCCGCGAACGCACTGTCGAGCAGCGCGAGATGGAGGCGCGCGGCGAGCAGCCCAGCGACAGCGAGCCCGACAGCGGCAAGAACGCCAGTAGCGTTCCTGCCGCCGCGCCGGCCCCCGAACGGGCTGTCGCGCCCGAGGCGGCTCAAGTTCCGCAGCCCGAGACCGCCAAGCGGGTAACCGAGGCCGGGTCCCCAGAGGCAGGCCGGCCCAGCGGTGGTTCTGCTCAGGGTGGGGGTTCTGCCCAGGGTGGGGGTTCTGCCCAGGGTGGAAGTTCTGCCCAGGGCGGGGGTTCCTCGCAGGGCAGTGGTTCCCAGCAGGGCGGCAGCCCGGAGCGTGAGGATGAGAGCGGCGGCCGTCGCCGTCGCAGCCGACGTGAGCGCCGTCGTGGCAAGAGCACCGGCAGCAGCCACACCAGCACCAGCCAGAGCCAGGGGCGACCTCGCGACGACGATCCCAACGCCGAGCCAGGTGAGGTTCGTTCGGGTGTCCTGGACATCCTGCCGGAGGGCTACGGCTTCCTGCGGACGTCTGGCTACCTGCCCGGCGACCGCGACGTGTACGTCTCGCAAGGCCAGGTTCGAAAGCACGGACTGCGCCGCGGTGACGTCATCGAGGGACCGATCCGCCAGCAGCGTTCCAACGAGAAGGTTCCGGCGCTGCATCTGGTCCAGGTGGTCAACGGCGCCGAAGCCGACCAGCAGGGCCCTCCGCCGCATCGGCCCGACTTCAAGGACATGACCCCGCTGTTCCCCGACGACCGGCTGCACCTTGAAATCCCCGAAGGGCCGATCTCGATGCGGATCGTCGACCTCATGGCGCCCATCGGCAAAGGTCAGCGCGGTCTGATCGTCTCGCCGCCCAAGGCTGGCAAGACCACGATCCTCAAGGAGCTCGGGCAGGCCATCGCCTTCAACAACCCCGAGTGCCATCTCATGGTCGTCCTCGTCGACGAGCGGCCTGAAGAGGTCACTGACATGAAGCGGTCGATCCCCGGCGAGGTCATCGCCTCGACCTTCGACCGTCCCGCCGACGACCACACCCAGATCGCCGAGCTGGCGATGGAACGGGCCAAGCGCCTCGTGGAGGCCGGCCGTGACGTCGTCGTCCTGCTGGACTCGATCACCCGGCTCGCCCGCGCCTACAACCTCGCGGCCCCGGCCAGCGGCCGGATCATGTCCGGCGGTGTCGACTCCACCGCCCTGTACCCGCCCAAGCGGTTCTTCGGCGCCGCCCGCAACATCGAGGACGGCGGCAGCCTGACGATCATCGCCTCGGCGCTGATCGAGACCGGCTCCAAGATGGACGAGGTCATCTTCGAGGAGTTCAAGGGCACCGGCAACATGGAGCTGCGGCTGGACCGCAAGCTCGAACAGAAGCGGATCTTCCCGGCCATCGACATCGAGGCCAGCGGAACACGCAAGGAAGAGCTGTTGTTGGACAAGGAGGAGCTGACCATCATCTGGAAGCTGCGGCGCGTGCTGCACGCCCTGGACAGTGGGGCCTCGCTGGAGCTGCTGATCGACAAGATCCGCTCCACGAGGTCGAACAACCAGTTCCTGGTGCAGATCCAAAAGAGCAACCTGCAGTCCTGACGTTCGGCCTGTGGGCGGGGTTGCCCAAGGGGCGCTCACCCGCCCACCCTCCAAGGTCTCCGGCGGGAACCCGACGACTTAGGCTGGAAAGTCTCAACGAGAAAGAGAGCGCGATGAGGACCGGGATTCACCCTGAGTATCGAGTGACCACGGTGACGTGTTCTTGTGGGAACACGTTCCAGACGCGGGGCGTCAAGGACGCGATCCGTGTCGAGCTGTGCAACCAGTGCCATCCGTTCTATACGGGCAAGCAGAAGCTCGTGGACTCCGGTGGCCGGGTGGAGCGCTACAAGCAGCGCTACGCCAAGAGCCAAGCGAAGAAGGCGGAGGCGGCGGAGGCTGCCGGCGAGACGAAGAAGGCCTGACGCCGGGTGGCTGACGCGCCGGCGGAGCCGCACGCGCACACCCACCCTCATTACTACGGCGGCCAGGCGGTCGTCGAAGGGGTGATGATGCGCGGCGCCCGTAACTGGGCGGTCGCGGTGCGCCGGCCGTCAGGCGAGATCTACCTGGAGCGTCACCCGGTCAGCGACTTCCCGCAGCGCGTGACGCTGTTCAGCAAGCCGATGTTCCGAGGGATGTTCGCGCTGGTGGACGCCATGTCGATCGGCACGCGGGCGCTGACGATCTCGGCCAACCAGTCCGTCGAGGAGTCCGAGCAGCTGTCAGGCAAGGCGATGGGCGGCAGCCTGGTCATGGCGCTGCTGATGTTCATCGGCGTGTTCATCGTCCTGCCCAACGTCGGCCTGGCGTTCCTGTCACGCCAGCTCGGCACCGGCACCCTGTACCACGTCGTCGAAGGCGTGGTGCGCATGGGCATCTTCCTGGCCTACCTGGGAGGCATTTCCCTGCTGGCCGACATCCGCCGGGTGTTTCAGTACCACGGCGCGGAGCACAAGACGATCGCAGCGTGGGAGCACGACGAGGTCCTCAAGCCGGGGACGATCGCGCCGTACTCGACGCTGCACGTGCGCTGCGGCACCAACTTCCTGCTGATGGTGATGCTCATCGCCATCATCACCTACTCCGTCGCCGGCGAGCTGTTCCCTGGACCCGACGGCGGCGTCGTCGTCACCGCCGGCTACCAGATCCTCTTGCGGATCGTGCTGCTGCCGATCGTGACGGGACTGGCCTACGAGGGGCTGCGGTTGGGCGCCGGTCGCGACAACGCCTTCGTCCGCGGCCTGATGAAGCCGGGGTTGTGGCTGCAGATGATCACCACCAAGCCGCCGACACCCGACCAGGTCGAGGTGGCCATCCGCGCCTTCGAGGCCGTCGTTCCCACCGTCGACCTACACGGGCGGACATCCGCCGACCTGCCGTCGAAGATCGTCTGGGGGCCCGATCAGGCCGCCGACCAAGTCGGACTGCCACCAGATGGTCCCGCCGACGTCGCCGGAACACCGGTGGCGCGGGAGGAGCACGCAGCCGAGTCGTAACGGCGGGCGCCGTGCAGTCCGTCGTCCGACCCGCACGAGGAACAACGAACAATCATGGCTGACATCTTCTCCCGACTCGACGAGCTCGAGCGCGCCTACGCCGAGCTGACCCGCGACCTCGCCGATCCGGCCGTGCTGGGCGACGCCACCCGCTACACCGCGACCGCGAAGCGCCACGCCGAGCTCAGCGGGGTGGTCAGCGCCTACAACGACTACCGCCGCGCGCGCGGCGACGCCCAGGCCGCTCGGGAGCTCGCCAAGGAGCTGGGAACAGGCGCGGATGCCCAGGACCGTGAATCGTTGCGTGCCGAGGCCGAGCAGATGGATGCTCGGGCAGAGGCGCTGACCCGCCGCCTGCAGCTGCTGCTGATCCCCAAGGACCCACTGGACGACAAGAACGTCATCGTGGAGATCCGCGCCGGTGCCGGCGGGGATGAGGCGGGGCTGTTCGCCGGGGAGCTGTACCGCATGTACGCGCGCTATGCGGAGCGCACCCGCTGGAAAGTCGAGGAGATGAGTGCCTCCGAGCAGGGTATCGGCGGGGTCAAGGAGGTCGTGTTCCAGATCAACGGGCGCGGCGCCTATTCCAAGCTCAAGCACGAGTCGGGCGTGCACCGCGTGCAGCGGGTGCCGACCACCGAGTCGGGCGGGCGCATTCACACCTCGACCGCATCCGTGGCGGTGATGCCCGAAGCCGAGGACGTCGACGTGGTGGTCGACCCCAACGACTTGAGGGTGGACGTCTACCGCTCATCGGGGCCGGGCGGCCAGTCGGTCAACACCACCGACTCCGCCGTGCGGATCACCCACCTGCCAACCGGTCTGGTGGTGTCGATGCAGGACGAGAAGTCACAGCTGCAGAACCGCGAGAAGGCGCTGCGGGTTCTGCGGGCTCGCCTGCTGCAGACCGAGCAGGAGCGCGCCGCCAGAGAACGCGCCGACGTGCGGGCGGCACAGATCGGCACCGGTGACCGGTCGGAGAAGATCCGCACCTACAACTTTCCCCAGAGCCGCATCACCGACCACCGCATCGGCCTGACGGTGCACAACGTCGGCGACGTGCTCGGCGGTGCGCTCGAGCCGATCGTGCAAGCGCTGAACAACGAGGAGCAGCGCCGCCGTCTCGCGGTGCTGTCGGAGTCCGTATGACCGTCGGCGAGGCACTCGCCGCCACCACGGCTCGGCTCGCGGCGGCGGGTGTCCCAACCCCGAACGTCGATGCTCGATGGCTGCTGGGATCGGTGATGGACCGACTGGATGCCCGGGTGAGCCTAACCAGCCGGCGGCGACTGGATGACGAGGCCCTCGCCCGGCTCGCCGAGTCGGTCGCCCGCCGCATCCGGCGCGAGCCCCTCCAGCTCATCCTCGGCTCTGTCGGCTTCCGCCACCTCGACCTGCTGGTGCGTCCCGACGTGTTCATCCCTCGGCCGGAGACCGAAGTGCTGGCCGGCCTGGCCATCGCCGCCCTGCCCCTCGCCGGCGGCGTCGTGGTCGAACCCTGCACCGGCACCGGCGCGGTGGCGTGTGCGGTCGCGTCCGAGGCTTCCCCGCGCACGGTCGTGGCCACCGACACATCGGCCGCCGCGGTGCGACTGGCCCGCGACAACGCGGCGCGTGCCGGGGTCGATGTCGACGTGCGACGCGGCGATCTGCTCGATCCGGTGCCTGCTGGCCTGCGCGGCACGGTCGACGTGCTGGTGGGCAACCCGCCCTACCTGGCTGCCGGCGAGCTGGACGGCCTCGAGCCGGAGGTCGTGGACTGGGATCCCTACGACGCGCTGGTGGCCGGCCCCACTGGGCACGAGGTCAGCGACCGGCTGATCCGGCAGGCTCCTCGATGGCTGGCCGATGGCGGCTGGCTACTGCTGGAGGTCGACCCGTTTCGAGCGGACGTGACCGTGCAGCGGATGAGGGCAGCCGGCCTGGCCGACGCTGGTGTGCACAACGACCTGACGGGGACGGGGCGTATCGTCGCGGCGCGGTCCGGCGGATGACACTGGTGGTACATAGGACACGAGACAGTCCTCATGTAGCGAAGCGGTAGGACACGAGACAGTCCTCATGTAGTGATGTAGCAAAGGGGTAGGACCACAAGTCATGGCTCTGTATCTGCCCGACCACAACGCGCTGTTCGTGCACCTGCCCAAGACGGGCGGCAGCTTCGTGTCGCACATACTGCGCGGCGTGCTCGACCTGCGAGTCGAGTCAACCGGCTACAAGCACTCCCACAAGGACCTCGTCGGACCCCTGCGCCTCAAGCAGCAGCCGTTCACGTTCTCCTTCGTCCGCCACCCGTTGAGCTGGTACCGCAGCTACTGGCAGATGGCGATGCGCCGCCCTCGCGGGAAGCGCTGGCACTACTACCAGCGCAACACGCTGTGGCATCCGAACTGGGAGATCGACCCGCGACACGGCAGCGACGACTTCGCCACCTGGATCCGCAACGTCAGCCAACGAGGCGACTACCTGTACGACACCTACCGGCTGTACACCGGCCGCGACACCCACGACGAGATCGACTTCATCGGCTCCCAGGAGCGGCTCCTCGATGATCTGTGTGCCGTCCTCGACATCATCAAGGTGCCCTATCGCCGGGCCCGCTTGGAGGCCGTGGAGCCGGTCAACGACAGCGGCAGCGCCGTTCCGGCCAGCTACGACGACGAGCTGCTGGGTTTGGTCCTGGCCGCCGAGCAGCGTTGCCTGAACGCCTATGGCTACGGTCCGGATCCGTCCACACCCAGAACCCAGCCAGCGACTACGGCCTCCTGGGCGGGCAACGACCGGCGGGTCGGGCGACGCGGCTCAGGTCGGCTGGCTGCGGCGGTCCGCCGCGCCTGACCGTAGCATCACCGCCATGTCGCAGATCATCGACGGTCAAGATCAGGCGGACGCCGTCGCGCGCACGGTCCAGGCGCTCACCGGCGGCCAGTTGGCCGTGCTGCCAACCGACACCGTGTACAGCGTGGTCGCCGACGCCTTCCAGACCGAGGCGACGCGGCGCATCTTCACCGCTCGCGGCAGCGACCGACAGGCACCGCTGACGCTGCTGATCCGCAACCCGCGCCAGGTCATCGGCCTGGCCAAACAGGTGCCCGAGACCGCGGAGCGCCTCATGGCCGCCTACTGGCCCGGCCCGCTCACGATCGTGCTGGAGGTCCAGCCGGACATGCCGTGGGACCTCGGCGATGCCGGTGAGACCGTGGCCCTGCGGATGCCGGCCGACGATCTGGTCCTGGCGGTGGCGGCCGACGTCGGTCCGCTGGCCTGCAGCGGGGCGAACCGTCGCGGCGATCCGCCACCGAGCACGGCCTCCGAGGCGCGGGCCCAGCTCGGCGAGCAGGTGGCCTTGTATGTCGACGGCGGCCTTCGCGAGGCCGTACCGTCCACGATCGTGGACTGCCGGCGGGGCAGCGCGGTGGTGCTGCGCGAGGGTGTCGTGTCCGCTGACCATGTCGAGCAGGTCGCCACTGGCGCGGTGCAATGGGGATCGCGGCCAGCCGACCACCCCGAGGAGCCGGCCACGCAGGCTCCGGCAGCCGAACCACCCTCTACCGACACCGAGGCGCCAAACACCGACGGGCAGCCCTGATGCGGGTGGCGATCGGCGCCGACCACGCCGGCTACCAGCTCAAGCGCCACCTCGTGGACGCCCTCGGCAACCTCGGCCACGCGGTGGAGGACCTCGGCACCCACTCTCCTGAACCGGTCGACTACCCGCCGATCTGTGCCGCCGTCGCCGCCGCGGTCGTGACCCAGCGCGCCGACCGGGGGATCGTGCTGGGCGGCAGCGGCCAAGGCGAGCAGATCGCGGCCAACAAGGTGATCGGGGTGCGGGCGGCGTTGTGCAACGACCTGTACACCGCGCGCCTCTCGCGTGAGCACAACGACGCCAATGTGCTGGCCATGGGCGGGCGGATCGTCGCGCCCGTCCTGGCCGGCGAGATCCTCGCCCTATGGCTCGCGACCGAGTTCCAGGGCGGGCGCCACCAGCGGCGCCTCGACCAGATCGCCGATCTCGAGCGACAGGAGCAACCATGACCTGGGGACCCGACTACGGCGCCCTGGAGGCCGCCGACCCGCAGATCGCCGACGCGATCGCCGACGAGCTGCGGCGCCAGCGCACGAACCTGCAGCTGATCGCCTCGGAGAACCTGACCTCGCCGGCCGTCCTGGCCGCCCAGGGCAGCGTGCTGACGAACAAGTACGCCGAGGGCTATCCAGCGCGCCGCTACTACGGCGGCTGTGAGTTCGTCGACGTCGCCGAGTCGCTGGCGATCGAACGGGCCAAGACGCTGTTCGGCGCCGATCACGCCAACGTCCAACCCCACGCCGGCGCGCAGGCGAACATGGCTGCCTACCACGCCCTCGGCGTTGGCCACGGCGACACTATCCTGGCGATGTCGCTGCCCCACGGCGGGCACCTGACGCACGGCTCCAAGGTCAACTTCAGCGGCAAGTGGTTCAACGTCGTGCCCTACGGCGTGCGGCAGTCCGACGAGCTGATCGACCTCGACGAGGTCGCCGAACTCGCCCGCGAACACCGGCCGAAGGTGATCGTCGCGGGCGCCACCGCCTACCCCCGCACGATCGACTTCGGCGCGTTCGCGTCGATCGCCGGCGAGGTCGGCGCCAGGTTCATGGTGGACGCGGCCCACTTCGCAGGCCTCATCGCCGGTGGCGTGCATCCCTCGCCGGTGCCGCATGCCGACGTGGTGACGTTCACGACCCACAAGACGCTGCGAGGGCCACGCGGCGGCACGGTCCTGTGTCGTGCCGAGCACGCCAAGGCTGTCGACAAAGCGGTCTTTCCCTTTCTGCAGGGCGGGCCGCTCATGCACGCCATCGCCGCCAAGGCTGTGGCATTCGCCGAGGCCGCCAAGCCGGACTTCGCCGAGTACGCCCAGCGCGTCGTCGACGACGCGCGTGCGCTCGCCGAGGCCTTGACGGGGGAGGGCCTTCGCATCGTGTCGGGTGGCACCGACATCCATTACCTGTTGGCTGACCTCAGCGAACTGGACCTGACCGGCGCCGAGGCCGAGACGCGGCTGGACGCCGCCGGCATCTCGCTGAACAAGAACGCGATCCCGTTTGACCCGCGTCCACCGATGGTGGCCTCCGGTATCCGGGTCGGCACCGCCTCGGTGGCCACGCAGGGTATGGGACCGGCCGAGATGGTCGAGATCGCCCGCCTCATCGGCCGCGTGCTCAAGGCCGCCGACGAGGTCGAGGCGGTGCGTGCCGACGTCGCCGAACTGGTCGCGCGCTTCCCGGTGTATCCCGATCCGGCTTGACTTGCTTGTTGGGCCGGTAGATTCACCGCCATGACCAACCTTGACGAGCACGGGCGTCCGGAACCTCCCCTGGCGGCCGACGAGACGGCTGCCATCCTGGGCTTCCTGGAGTACCAGCGCGCGACTCTGGCTTGGAAGTGCGCGGGACTGGACGCGGCCGGCCTGAGGGCGACCGTCGGCGCCTCGTCGATGACCCTGGGCGGGTTGCTCAAGCACCTGGCCTACCTCGAGGACGACTGGTGCTCCCGGTGGCTGCACGGGCGAGACCGCGAGCCCCCGTGGGACACGGTGGACTGGAAGGCCGACGCCGACTGGGACTGGCACTCGGCCGCCGAGGACTCCCCTGAGCAGCTGCATACGCTCTGGCAGGACACCGTGGCCCGTTCCTGCTCCCTGGTCAGCAAGGCGTTGGCCGACGGCGGCCTGGAGCGGCTGGCCCGGCGCACCTGGCCCGACGGTCGGGCACCCAGCCTGCGATGGATCTTGTGCCACATGATCGAGGAGTACGCACGGCACGTCGGCCATGCCGACCTCATCCGGGAGTCGGTGGACGGGCAAACCGGGGAGTAGCCGCCGGGCGGACAGCCCCATCCC
>JALZLF010000120.1 GCA_030858865.1 Actinomycetota bacterium
CGTGCCCGAGGGCCACGACGCCCCCAAGCCCCAGTTCGAGCAGGCCGAGCAGGTCTTGGACGACCGTTCGCGCCACAGCGCCACGATCACCACGTCATGCGGTGCCATCACCGTCGAGCTGTTCAGCAACGAGGCGCCCAAGACCGCCAACAACTTCGCCTTCCTGGCGTCTCGTGGTTTCTTCGACGCCACGGTGGTGCACCGCGTCGTGCCGGCGTTCGTGGTGCAGATGGGTGACCCGACGGGCACCGGCACCGGGGGCCCTGGCTACCGCTTCGCCGACGAGCTGGCGTCAGCCCGCAACCGCGGCTACGGCCGTGGGACGCTGGCGATGGCCAACGCCGGGCCCAACACCAACGGCAGCCAGTTCTTCATCTGCCTGGACGATGTCGGTCTGCCACCCCAGTACACCGTGTTCGGGGCGGTGACCGATGGCATGGAGGCCGTCGACCGGATCGCGGCGGTGCCGCTGCGCGGCGAGAGCCCGACGCAGACGGTCTTCGTCGAGTCGGTGTCGCTGCTCGACTGACGGCCTGCCGCCGGCGGACGTCAGTCGTCTCGGCGTTCCCGCTCGTCGATGACGTCCAGCGGAGGTAGCTCGTCCAGGCCGACCGTCTGCTGGCGAACGCCGCGCTCGTAGTCGCGCATGCGCCGCGGGTAGCCCACGATCCGCGCGTCGTACAGCGGCACGCCGTGGTCACTGCACAGCTTGCGGGCGTGCCGCTCGTCGCGCACAGGCTGGCGAAGGTACTCGCCGTCGGCCGCGACCAGGCACACCGTCATGGCGTAGATCGCGGTGGGGGGCTCCACAAAGGCTTCGACGCCGTCGCGGGTTGCCATGAAATCGGTGAGCTTGGCCTGCGTCTGCGCTGAAGCAGGGGGCCCGCCAGGCTTGGTGTTGCGGCGCTTGAAGCGATCCATCCAGCTCACGACGCCGAGTCTAGATGGCCGGGCCTTTCGCCGCCCCGCGACGGGTCCTCGACCAGCTCCACGAGCACGCCCATCGCCGGGTGCATGAAGGCCACCAAACATCCTCGGGAGCCATGACGCGGGCTGTCGTCGACGACTCGCACACCCATGTCCCGCAGGTCCGACAGGGCGGCCGCAATGTCGGCAACCCCGTAGCCGACATGGTGTATCCCGGGGCCGTGACGGGCCAGGAAGCGCGCCACAGGGGAGTCGTCGCGCGTCGGCTCGAGCAGTTGCAGGTAGCTGTCGCCCACCGCGAGCAGCGCCTCGCGCACGCCGTCGCGCTGGATCTCCTCGCGATGGGTGACGGTCGCCGCGTAGAGGCGCTGGTGGTAGGCGATCGCCTCCTCGAGATCCTCGACGGCGTAGCCAACGTGGTCGATTCGCTGTAACCGCATCAGTGTCCCCATCTCTTGACTTTTCTTGACTTTCGCGGTGTCGCCGGGGCCTCGCACGTCAGGCCGGCTCGCGCAGCGGGTCGCTGGGCGACTGCCACAGCTCGCGCGTCCACGCCAGCCAGGTCAACCCGTACACGAACGCCAGCGAAACCATCAGCCAGGAGGCGATGGTCAGGCCGAGGATGTCGGCGGCGGCACCGGCCAGCAACGATGAGACGCCGACCGCGAAGGTCGCCAGTCCGAAGTCCAGGCTGGTCACACGCCCCCGAATGGCGTCGGGTGTGGTCACCTGCAGCCCGTAGGTCGACAGCACCCACTGGGCGCCACCGCCCAGGTGTGCCAGAGCCACCAGCAGGAGGGCGACCGGCAGCGACGACACCAGCGGCAGGAAGGCGTAGGCGAAACTGTAGGCCAGGATCGAGCTGCCACAGACCACCATCAGGCGCCGCCCGTCGTCGCGAGCCAGGGCCCGGCCCAGCAACGGGCCGGCCAACGCGCCAAGTCCTCGGGCGGCGAACAGGTAGCCGATCGCCAGCGCGTTTCCGCCCAGCCTTGTCAGCGCGAAGGCCGGCAGCAGGCCGACGATGCCGTTGGCCACGCCAACGCCCGTCTTGGTCAGCAGGAACGCCTTGGTGATCTTGCGGCGGCGGACGAACTGCCGCAACTCCCCGAGATGCGACCACAGGCCTGGAGTCGGCGACAGCTGCTCGGATCCGCCGCCGCGGGCGACGCGCGAGGGTGCCACCTGGTGCATGGACCTGCGGATCCCAAACACCAGCGAGGCCGCCGTGACGAACGTCAGCGCATCCAGCACGAAGCTGGTCTGGGCGCCGAACGCCTGCGTCACCAGACCGCCGACGCCGGCGCCGACGAACAGCATGGTGCCCCAGACGCTGCCCAGCGCCGCCTGCGCCAGCGACAGGTCGGCGGGGTCGACGAGGTTGGGAACGGCCGCGGCGGTGATCGGCTCGACGAAGGCGACGACCAACGCGATGGCGGCAAGGCAACCCACCGCCAGCCACGGTTGGCCAAGGGCGAACGCCGCCATCAATCCCAGACACGGCACGATCGCCGCCACGTTGACCGCCACGAACAGCAACCGGCGGTCGACGCGATCGACCAGCACGCCGGCGAACGGCGCGACGAGAAACACGGGGAGGACGTTGGCGGCGAAGGCCACGGCGCCGGCGCCTTCGCTGCCGGTGGCGGTGATCGCGAACTCGCTGACCGCCACGAACGCGAACCAGTCACCGAGGAACGACACGACGGTGGCGGCGAACAGCAGACGAAAGTCGCGGTTGCGCCGCAGCAGCGCGGGAAGCTCCCGCAGCCGCGTCGGTCTGGCTACAGCAGCTCCGGTCGAGTCCACGCTCGTCCCAGCACGTGGTGGTCCAGGAACGCGCAGACGGTCTCGTACCACACGCGGGCGTTGCCGGGCTTGAGGATCCAGTGGTGCTCGTCGGGGAAGTAAAGGAACTGGCCGTCGACGCGGTGCCGCTTGAGGTCGGTCCACAGCTTGAGCGCCTCGCCGATCGGGACACGGTAATCCTGCTCGCCGTGGATCACCAGCACAGGCGTGCGGATGTCGCCGACATGCAGGTTGGGGCTGTTGTCGGAATAGCGCTGCGGTTCGGTGTAGGGGTCGCCGAACTCCTCCTCCCAGTACACGCCGAGGTCGGTGGTCCCGTGGAACTGATCGAGCGCCCACAGGCTCGCGTGCGTGACCACGGCGTCGAACCGGTTGGTGTGCCCGGCGATCCAGTTGGCCATGTAGCCGCCGAACGACCCGCCCATGGCCGCGGTCTTGGTCTCGTCGATGTCGGGACGTTTGACCGTCTCGTCCGCCGCCGCCATCAGGTCGCCGTAGACGACGTTCCCCCAGCGACCCCAACCACGCTGGATGAAGTCCAGGCCGTAGCCCGTCGACAGGGCCGGGTCGGGGAGCAGGACGGCGTAGCCCCTGGCGGTCAGCACGTGGGGGCTCCAGCGCCAGTGCCAACCCGCCCAGGAGCCGAGCGGGCCTCCGTGGATGAACAGTGCGAGCGGCGCTGGGCTGCGCTTGCCCGCGCCAGAAGGCAGCATCAGCCAGGAGCGGACTTCGGTCCCGTCCTCGGTGGTGGCGGTGACACGCTCCAGCCTTCCCGGCAGCGACAGGGTGCCCCAGGCTGCATCGAACGCCCGTGGCTCCTGGTCGTTGGCGGAGGCGTGGAGGGCTACGGGGTGCGGAGGGGCTGTGACCATCGAGCGCAGGGCATAGACGGTCGCGCCGTCGGGGGACGGGCACAGGGCGGTGAACACCCCATCGGTGGCCAGGCGCGTCAGCCGCTG
The DNA here is from genome assembly GCA_030858865.1 of Actinomycetota bacterium. Classification (GTDB taxonomy): domain Bacteria; phylum Actinomycetota; class Nitriliruptoria; order Euzebyales; family Egibacteraceae; genus JACCTL01. The sequence continues at coordinate 3,696 of JALZLF010000120.1, forward strand.
GTCGTCGAGGTCCACTCGATAGGGCATCGTGCGACCGTCGTTGTCGGCGGTGAAGTACACGGTATGGCTGTCGGAGGCCCAGACGGGGGCGGTCGGCCACAGGTCGAAGCCGGGCAGCAGGTCTCGACCCTCGCCGCTGGCGAGATCGACCAGCCACAGTGACTGGTCGCCCGCACGGTCCGGTGTCGAGCGCTCAGCCCGGATGGCCACAACCCAGCGCCCGTCCGGCGAGCAGGCGGGTGACTCATAGCTGTAGTTCCCGCTGCTCAGGACGCGTTGCTCACCGGTGGCGACGTCGAGGGCCACCAGCTCGCTGAGGGAGCGGTTGCGGACGTCGGCGTCGTCCTGGGCACGACTGGCGACGACGGTGGCGCCGTTGGGCGTCACGTCGAAGGTGGACAGGTCCAACCTCCGGCCGGGTTCCGGCATCAGGTCGCTGACGTCCAGGGCGGTGTCGCCCTCGGACGCTGGCGCGGCAAACAGATGGCGCTCACGCGGCCCGAGATAGTGGTCCCAGTAGCGGATGGGGTAGTCGGTGAACAGCTGCGCCTGCACGCCGGCGTCGACGCGCCCCTTCTCGCGCTCCGCGTCTTCGTCCCATCCAGCCGTACGGGGATGCGTCGACGCGCCGAGGACGATCGTGCCGGACAGGCGGGCGACCTTCACGTCGTCCACCCCCCCGGGAGGCGAGGCGATGAGATAGGCCTCGCCGCCGCCCGGCGGGAGGAGCCAGAGTGCAGGCGCCTCGCCGCGAGGATCATCCTTGGCCGCTGCCGGGTCGGGCCGCGACGAGGTGAACAGCAGCGCTCCGTCGGGCGTGAACACCCCACCGGACTCGCCGGGCGCCGAACGGGTCAGCCGCTTGGGCTCTCGCCCACCGCTGGGATCCAGCTCCCACAAGGCGGTGACGAACTTCTTGCCCTCGGCATCCGGTCGTGCCACCGACGTGACCAACCGGCTGCCGTCGGGCGACAGCGCCAGCCCTTCCAGGCGGGGCAGCGAGAGCAGGGTGTCGACAGTGAAGGGTTCAACGTCAGCCATGGCCGCCATCCTCGCGTGCCCCGCCGCTGGTCGCACACCGGCTCCGTTCTCTCGGTCTCTGCCAGGGCCGGGGTCCCGCGAGTCTGTGGCTCCTGCGCTGACAGAATCGCGGGACCCGATCAGGGAGGGTGGTTAGGCTGCGGTGACCCGTTCTCATCAGGAGCCAACCATGCGCATCCCCCGCCGCCGTCTGCCGCTCATCCTGTCGACGCTGGCCGTCGCCTTGCTCGCGCGACCACCACCGCGGGGGCAGCACCCGCCGGACGGCAGCCATACAAGCAGCCGCACAAGCAGCCGCACGGCGAGGTCCGCTTCGCCACGTTCAATGTGTCGCTGTTCCGTCCGGAGGAGGGCCAGCTCGTCGATGACCTGCGGTCCGGTGACGAGCAGGCTCGCACGGTGGCCGAGATCATCCAGCGGCAGCGACCCGACGTGTTGCTGGTCAACGAGTTCGACTACGACCCGAGGGGCGAGGCGGTGGCGTTGTTCGGCGACCGCTACCTGGGCGTCAGCCAGAACGGGCGGGCCCCGATCCGCTACCCCTACCGCATGGCCTTCCCGTCCAACACCGGCATCGCCAGCGGCTTCGACCTCAACAACGACGGGAGCGTCGGCACCGAGGGTCGCGCCTACGGCGACGACGCCTTCGGCTTCGGCGAGTTCCCCGGTCAGTACGCCTTCGCGATCTACTCGCGCTACCCGATCGCCACCGAGGCGATCCGCACGTTCCAGCACTTCCGCTGGGTCGACATGCCCGGCGCGCTGCTGCCCGACGACCCGGCCACCGCCGCTCCCGCCGACTGGTACAACGACGAGGAGCTGGCCGTGTTCCGGCTGTCGTCGAAGAACCATGTCGACGTGCCGGTGCGCATCGGACGTGACACGGTCCACATGCTGGCCAGCCACCCGACGCCGCCCAGCTTCGACGGCCCGGAGGACCGCAACGGCCGGCGCAACCACGACGAGATCCGTCTGTGGGCCGACTACCTGCGCGGTGGACGCGCGTCGCGCTACATCTACGACGACGACGGGCAGCGCGGTGGTCTGCACCCTGGCGCGCGGTTCGTCATCGCCGGCGACCTGAACGCCGACCCCGTCGACGGCGACAGCGTCCCCGGGGCGATACAGCAGCTGCTGGATCACCCCAAGATGCGAGAGCAGCCGGTCCCGTCCAGCCCGGGCGGTCCGCAGCAGGCGGCGTTGCAGGGCGGCGCCAACGACATTCACCGCGGCGACCCGGCCTTCGACACCGCCGACTTCAGCGACTTCAGCGTCGGCAACCTGCGCGTGGACTACGTGCTGCCCCGCAACGGCATGCGCGTGTCAGACGCCGAGGTGTTCTGGCCGCGCACCGGCGACCCGGCGTTTGACCTGGTCGGCACCTTCCCGTTCCCCGGCTCCGACCACCGCCTGGTTCGCATCGACGTCGCCCTGCCGGTCGGGGGTCCGCCCAGTCACCGCCGCTGACCGACTCATCGGATAGGAGAATCCGGGGGTAGGAGAATCCGGGATAGGAGAGTCCGGCTAGGAGCAGCTCAGGCGCGTGGAACAATGGGGCCATCCCCGGCAAGGAGAGGCGTCATGAACCAGGCCGTGATCGTCGGTTACGTCCGCACCCCGATCGGCAAGTTCGGCGGCGGCCTGGCGGGCAGAAGCGCGATGGAACTCGGCGGCGTTGCGATCCGTGCGGCACTGGAGCGCGCCGGGGTGCCCGCCGGGCAGGTCGACTACGTGATCATGGGCCATGTGCTGCAGGCGGGGCAGGGACAGATCACCGCACGGCAGGCGGCGACCAAGGGCGGCATCGGCATGGAGGTGCCGGCGTTGACCGTCAACAAGGTCTGCCTGTCGGGCCTGACCGCGGTGGCGCTCGCCGATCAGGCGATCCGTCTCGGTGAGCAGGACGTGGTGGTCGCCGGCGGCATGGAGTCGATGTCCAACGCGCCCTATCTGTTGCCGAAGGCACGCGAGGGGTACCGCATGGGCAACGGCGAGATCGTCGACGCGATGATCCACGACGGGCTGTGGTGCGCGTTCGACGACGGGCACATGGGCGAGGGCAGCGACCGGCTCAACGAGCGATACGGCATCACCCGCGAGCAGCAGGACGCGTGGGCCGCCGCCAGCCATGAGCGCGCCGCAGCGGCGTGGAAGGACGGCCGCTTCGCCAACGAGGTCACCCCGGTCGAGGTGCCGCAGCGCAGGGGCGACCCGATTCTGGTCGACAGCGACGAGGGGGTGCGCCCGGGAACCACCACCGAGTCGTTGGCCAAGCTGCGGCCGGCCTTCACCGCGGACGGCACGATCACCGCGGGCAACGCCAGCCAGATCTCCGATGGCGCCGCCGCCGTGGTGCTCACCAGTCGCGCCAAGGCCGACGAGCTGGGGCTGACACCCCTGGCGCGGGTCGTGTCCTACGCCACCGTCGCCGGGCCCGACCCGTCGTTGCATCACCAGCCGGCTGCCGCCATCGAGAAGGCGGCTGCCAAGATCGGCGTCGCGCCCGACAGCTTCGACCTGTACGAGATGAACGAGGCGTTCGCCTCGGTGGCGATCTACTCAGCCGACCGTCTCGGCGTGCCCGCCGGCAAGGTCAACGTCAACGGAGGAGCCGTGGCCCTCGGCCATCCGATCGGCTGCACCGGTGCGCGTCTCACCACCAGCCTGCTGTCCGAGCTGCACGCGCGGGGTGGCGGGCGCGGGGCTGCGGCGCTGTGCGGTGGAGGCGGCCAGGGCGACGCCCTGTTGTTCGAGACCCTGTAGGCACCGACGATGACCACGACAAGCGTGCTGGCGATGCCGTGACCATTCGGCTGCGGGCGGGCGACGACGCCGTCGTGGTCGAGCCCGACGCGGGCGGCCGCCTGTCCTCGTTGACCGCCCGAGGCAGCGAACGACTGCTGGGACCCGACTCGCGCCCCGAGGGCACGGAAGGCGACATCGGTTGGGGATGCTTCCTGATGGCGCCGTGGGTGGGGCGGCTGGACGGGGGGCAGGTGCCCTTTCACGGCTACACCCGCAATGTGCCGGCCGAGCACTACGGCCACGCCATCCACGGGATCCTGCGCGACACCTCCTGGCGGGTGGAGCACAAACAGGCAGCCGAGGTGACCATGACCTGCGGCCTTGACCCGGGCCGATGGCCGTTCGGCGGCTGGGCGGCCCAGCGCATTGCCCTTGAGGCGGGTGGTCTCACCCTGGAGGCGCAGATCGTCGCTGGTGACAGCGCGATGCCGGTCTCGCTGGGATGGCACCCTTGGTTCCGGCGCCCCGACGACGGCGACCTGCGCGTCGGCGTGCTCGCCGAGGAGGTCTTGGAGACCCGCGACGATCTGATCCCGACGGGCGCGGTGCTGGCGGTGGACGCCGTCACCGATCTGCGGGCAGCCCCGGCGCTGGGCGGCCGGGTGCTGGACCATGCCTACGTCGGCGTCCGCCAGCCGGTCAGCGTCGTGTGGCCGGACCTCACGATGACCCTCGACATGCCGGCGGACCCGGCGACCGTGGTGGTGCACACGCCACCCCGCGGTGTCTGCGTCGAACCCCAGACCGCATGGCCCAACGCCCCGGTGTTGCACGCCGAGGGCACGGAATCCACCGGGCTCGTGGAGCTCGCGGCCGGCGAGCGGCTGCGCGCCCGTACCGTCTGGCACTGGAGCACGAACCACGGCTAGCCTCCGGCCTGCCATGCGGACCGCCGAGCTCGTCGAGCGCCTGCTGGCCGGGGACCGTCGCGCCCTGGCCAGAGTGCTCACCCGCGTCGAGGACGGCTCTTCTGACCACCTGCGGGAGGCCGTGCGGCTGCTGCACCCCCACACCGGCGGGGCGCAGCTCATCGGCATCACCGGCTCGCCTGGAGTTGGCAAGTCCACCCTGACCAACGCGCTGCTGGCCGAGTGGCGCCGCCGTGGTCGGCGGATCGCGGTGCTCGCCGTCGACCCGACGTCGCCGTTCTCGGGTGGCGCTCTGCTCGGCGACCGCGTGCGCATGCAAGACCACGTGCTCGATGACGGCGTCTTCATCCGATCCATGGCCAGCCGCGGCCACCTCGGCGGGTTGTCGTGGGCGACACCGCAGGCGCTGCTGGTCCTCGACGCCGCTGGGTTCGACGTCGTGGTCGTCGAGACGGTGGGCGTCGGTCAGGCCGAGGTCGAGGTCGCGTCGGCTGCGGACACCACCATCGTGGCGCTGGCCCCCGGAATGGGCGACGCCATCCAGGCGGCGAAGGCCGGCATCCTTGAGATCGCCGACGTGTTCTGCGTCAACAAGGCGGATCGCGACGGCGTGGATCGCACGGTGCGCGAGCTACGTGACATGCAGCACCTTGGCCATCCCGAATGGCTGGCACCCATCTGCAAGACGGTGGCGTCGCGCGACGAGGGCATCGCCGAGCTGATCGATGCCGTGGACGGGCACCGAACCTGGCTGCGGGAGTCGGGGCGGCTGACCGAACGCCGCCGGCAACGCGCGCGGGCCCAGCTGCACCAGATCGCGCTTGGCGAGGTCCGCCGGCGGTTCACCACCTTCGACGAAGGTCAGCTGATCGACCAGCTCGCGGCCGCGGTGGCTGAACGCGAGCTGGACCCCTACACGGCCGCCGACCGCTTGCTGGAGCGCTTCGACGGTTGAGATGGACCGTCCGAACGGACATCCGGCACGCCGCGGCGTCCCTGGCTAGGCTTCGCTCATGCGACGCCACCTACTCGTGCTGCTGCTGGCCCCTGTTCTGGTCGTGATGCTGATCGGGGCAGGCGTCGTGCTGAGCGGTCCGCCGGTCGCCCCGGTGGTCGGCTCGTTCGTGGGTGCGCTGGTCGAGACGCTGGGTGCGTCCCCGGTGAACGCGGACACCGCTCGGAACGGCTCGTCGGCGCGAAAGGCCGCAACCATCGCGCCAGGCGCTCCGGCGCGTGCCGAGGTGACCGAGGTCGCAACGGCCGCCGCAGCGGCGGAGAAGGCGGAGGCGGAGGCGAGGGCCAAGGCCGCCGCCAAAGCCCGTGCGAAGGCCAAGGTCGCCGCCAAAGCCAGAGCCGCCGCCATGGCGGAGGCAGCGGCCGAGGCCAGGGCCGCTCGAGCCGAGCAGCGCCGCGAGGATCGCCGTGAGGCCGCCATCGGCGCGGTGCAGCGCAGGCTCGCCGACTTGAAGTACTACGTCGACGCCATCGACGGTGTCTCCGGGCCGGCGACCATCAGCGCCGTCATGGCCTTCCAGAAGGTCAACGGACTTACCGCCGACGGCGTGGTCGGGCCGCTGACGCGCGCGGCGCTGGACCAGCCGGTGACTCCGGCACTCCAGGGCGGGGCCGACACGCGCGTCGAGATCGACTTGACCAAGCAGGTCCTGTACTACGTCCACGACGGCCAGCTCGAGCGCATCGTTGCGGTCAGCTCGGGCAGCGGCCAGTCCTACGAGACCTCGTCGGGAGGCACCGCCACCAGCCTGACCCCGGTCGGCACCTACACCGTCGAGCGCAAGATCCCCGGCTTGCGCGAAGCGCCGCTGGGATCGTTGTACGACCCGATGTACTTCTATGCCGGGTGGGCCATCCACGGCTCGGACTCCGTGCCGAGCTACCCGGCCAGCCACGGCTGTGTGCGCGTCAGTCGCGCGGACGCGGTGTGGCTGTATCCCCGGCTGGCGATCGGCACGCAGGTCAGTCTGTACGGGGGCACCCACACCTTCTCGGCGGGCAGCGCCGCTGCCGGGACCAGCCTGCCGGCCGGCGACACCGGTGACGCCGAGGTCGACTCCTAGGAGCCTGCCGTGACCTCGGAAGATAACGACCCGTCCTCACATAGCGAAGCGGTAGGACACGACATGTCCTCAAGTAGCGAAGCGGTAGGACACAAGATGTCCTCAAGTAGCGAAGCGGTAGGACACGAGCAGATGGCGGAGTGGCAGCGTCGCTACGCCGCGACGCCGGAACGCGACGAGGACTTCACCACGCTGTCGGATGTGCCCGTGCCGCCGCTGGTCGGACCCGACAGCCACACGCCGGACTTCGAGCGAATCGGCTATCCGGGGGTGTATCCGTTCACGCGCGGCGTGTACCCCTCGATGTACCGGGGCCGGCCATGGACGATCCGCCAGTTCGCGGGCTTCGGCAGCGTCACCGACACCAACCGGCGTTACCACGACCTGCTGCGCGCCGGCCAGCACGGGCTGTCGGTGGCCTTTGACATGCCGACGCTGATGGGGCGCGACTCCGACGAGGTTGAGTCGGCTGGGGAAGTCGGCCACTGCGGTGTCGCCGTGGACACGCTGTCGGACGTGGAGCGGCTGTTCGACGGCATCCCCCTCGGCGAGATCACCACGTCGATGACCATCAACGGCCCAGCCGTCGTGCTGTTCGCGATGTACGCCGTCGCCGCCGAGCGGCAGGGCTTCACCGTCGACCAGCTCGCCGGGACCTTGCAGACCGACATCTACAAGGAGTACATCGCGCAGAAGGAGTGGTTGTTCCCGCCGCAGCCGCACCTGCGGCTCATCGGCGACCTGATGGAGTTCACCAGCCGTTCGGTGCCCCGCTACCACCCGATCTCGGTGTCGGGATACCACATCCGTGAAGCGGGATCGACCGCGGCCCAGGAGTTGGCGTTCACGCTCGCGGCGGGATTCTCCTACGTCGAGCTGGGCAAGTCGCGCGGCCTGGAAGTCGACGCGTTCGCGCCGCGGCTGTCGTTCTTCTTCGACTCGCACATCGACTTCTTCGAAGAGATCGGCAAGTTCCGCGCCGGGCGGCGGATCTGGGCCAAGTGGATGCGGAAGCGCTACGGGGCGACCGCCGACAAGGCGATGCTGCTGCGGTTCCACACCCAGACCGCGGGGGTGTCGCTGACCGCCCAGCAGCCGGACAACAACATCGTGCGCACCGCCCTGGAGGCCATGGCGGCGGTGCTCGGCGGTACCCAGTCGCTGCACACCAACGCGCTGGACGAGGTGCTGGCCCTGCCGTCGGACCACGCCGCCAAGGTGGCGTTGCGCACGCAACAGGTCATCGCCGAGGAGACCGGCGTGACCAGCACCATCGACCCGCTGGGTGGCTCCTGGTTCGTCGAGTGGATGACCGACAAGGTCGAGGCCGACACCGAGGCCTACATGGAGCGGATCCTGGCCCAGTCCGACGACGGCACCATCACCGGCGGGCTGTTGCGCGGTATCGAGAGCGGCTGGTTCATGTCCGAGATCGCCGACGCCGCCTTCGCCTACCAGCAGGCGCTGGAGAAGGGCACGAAGCGCATCGTCGGGGTCAACGTCCACCACGATCCCGAGGAGCGGGAGCTGGAGGTGCTGCGCATCTCCGCCGAGGTGGAGCGAGCGCAGTCCGCCCGCCTCGCCGACTTCCGGGCGCAACGCGACGCCGGCAAGACGGGTGAGGCGCTGGACGACTTGCGGCGGGCCGCTGTCGGCGACGCCAACCTGGTGCCGGTGATCATGGACGCCGTCCGCGCCGACGCCACCCTGGGTGAGATCTGCCAGACCCTCAAGGACGTCTTCGGCGTGTACCGGGAACCGCCGGTCATCTGAGGGTCAGTCGCCACCGTTCCCGCCGCGGTTCCCGTTGTCGCCGTTTCGGTTGTCGCTGTTTCGGTTGTCGCTGTTTCCGTTGTCGCCGTTCCCGCCGCCGCCGTTCTCGGAGTCGACGGTGGCGGCCAGTGGCTCCAGCAGCGCCAGCGCCAGATCGCCGGCCTCGGGCGTGAGCTCGCCATCGGCGACCCACTCGCGAACGTCGTCGCGGAGTTCGACCGCCTCCTCGCCCTGTTCGGACTCCGGGCGTTCCAGCAGCCGGGCGATCCCTTCGGCCAGGTCGTCCTGGCGCCGCCCGTAGGTGCCCGCCGGGCTGTCGGCGAGCAGGACCGCCAGCTCGGGCAGGGTGGTCGGGAGAGGCGGTTCGGTCGCCGGTTCGCTGGTCGCCGGTTCGCTGGCTGGCGGTTCCGTTTCCTGGGATTCCGTCGCCTGTGCTTCGGTGAGCTCGTCGCCGCTGCTTGGCTGCGGCTGCGGTGACGCGGCGGGCCGCTGGTTTCTGACCTGTTCCTGGTCGCGTTGACCGCCGGCGGTGGGGGTGTCGCCGAGGTCGCCGACCAGAAACGCCAGCAGGCCCAGCAGGCCAGCGACTGCCAGCACTCCCGCCGCGATCAGCAGCCACGGGGAACGGTCGCGGCGCCGTTCGCCGGCTGCGGGAGCGGCCGCTGCGAGCAGTGGAACGGTTGTTGCCGCGGCCTGTGTCGGGTTCGCCGCCGGCCAGGCAACCCCTGCCGACGCCGACCGACCCGTCAGCGCATCACGCATGGCGGCAGCGTCGGGGTAGCGCTGCTCGGGGTCCTTGGCCAAGGCGCGCTCGGCCACCGAGGCGAGCGTCTGGTCGACGCCGCGCAGCGGCGGAACCGGGTCGCGGGTATGCGCCAACGCGACCGCCAGCGCGTTCTCACCGACAAACGGTGGCGCGCCGGTGAGCATCTCGTACAACACCACGCCCATGGCGTAGACGTCGGAGGCCGGCGTCGCCGGGTGACCGTCTACCTGCTCGGGGGACAGGTACTTGGCGGTGCCGATGAGCTGGCCCGTGGCCGTCAGCCCGGCCGTGGCCTCTTGGATCCCCTTGGCGATGCCGAAGTCGGTGAGCTTCACGCCACCGTCGCGGGGCAGCAGGATGTTGGCCGGCTTGACGTCTCGGTGCACCATGCCGGCGCGGTGCGCGGCCGACAGCGCGGCGAGCACCTGATCGGCGATCGATTTGGCCGTGTCAGCTGGCAGTGCCCCCTCGGCCGCAAGACGGTCGGCGAGGTTGTCGCCGTCGACGAGTTCCATCACGATCCATGGGCGGCGCCCATCCTGGCCGGTGTCGTACACCGCGACCGCATTGGGATGAGCGAACCGGGCCGCCGCCCTGGCCTCGCGCAGGAACCGCTCGCGCACCGTGGGATCGGCGGATAGGTCATCGCGCATCAGCTTGACGGCGACAGCGCGATCCAAGAGGCGGTCATGCGCCTGGACGACCCGGGCCATGCCGCCTGCCCCGATCGTGGCGCCGAGCTCGTAGCGGTCAGACAGCAGCACCATCGCCGCCAAACCTAGCGATCAGGCCGGCGGGCTCGAACTGGCCGATCGGCGGTGTCTACAGGATCGCCAACGCGCGCAGATCGGTTTCCGGCAGCAGGCCGGGCACCAGCGTGCGTTGGCACAGGATCGTTGGGACGCCACCGACGCCGTTGTGGCGGTGGGCGGCAGTCCGCCGGCGCGTGTCGGCCAGCAACCGCCGATCGTGCAGCGCCGTCGCCACCTCCTCGGACCCCAGCCCGGCGCGCCCGGCCAGATCAGCCAGCACGTCGCGGTTCCCGATGTCGCTGGCGTCGCGCCAGAACGCCGTGTAGCAGTTCCAACGCCAGGACGCCCCGAGTCCAGCGGTGTCTGCCACGGTGCCGACCACGTGCGCCAGTGCCGTCGGAGGCACGGCGATGGGGCGGCGCAGGATCACCCCGTCCTTTCCAGCCTCGACGGCAAGCCGGTCCACGTTGGCCAGGACGTCGATCGTCGGAGGCAGCACCGCGTCGATACCGACCGCTTCGAAGCCGACGAACTCCACCGGGAATCCCTCGTCGGCCAGCCGCTGGACGCGTGCCACCGCAACAGCCGAAGCGGGTGAGGTGAAGTCGTGAAAGAGCGTCAGCATCCCATGTCCTCATGTAGCGAAGCGATAGGACACAGGGCCCTGTCCTCATGTAGCGAAGCGGTAGGACCCAAGGCCATGTCCTCATGTAGCGAAGCGGTAGGACACATGATCATGACAGCATATCGGCTTGCGATGACATCATAATGATGTCATACTGCTGCCATCAGCCGTCGCGAAGGGGTTAGCATGCACTACACACCCGAGCTCATCACCGCCGTCCACGAGGCACGGACCGCCAGGATCGCGGTGCGCCGGCCCCGGCTGGACTTCGCGCCGCCACCGCCCTGCCAGCTAAGGATCGACGAGATGGACACCCAGACCGCACTGGCCAACTTCGAGGCCGCCGTCGCCACCCAGGTCGCGGCCGCTGGCGGCGATCCCGTTGTGGAGTCGGCGGCGCAGACGCTGCTGGCCGCGCTAGGCCCGGCGAACCGCCAGCTCGCGTTGAACCTCGCCGAGCAGGCGGCAACGGAGGTCGCGGCGCAGCTGCCGGGTTACGACGTCGACGTCGTCTTGCGGGAGGGAGAGCCGGTGTTGACCGTCCGCGAGCCTCGAGGGGTGCAGACGCCACGCGAGGAGGACTACGAGGCCCGCCTCACCCTGCGGCTGCCGCCCAGCCTCAAGTCGGTCGTCGAGGAGTCGGCGGGCACGACCGGCGACTCGGTGAACACCTGGGTCGTCAAGGCGCTGTCGTCGATGGCGGGTCGACCGAGCCGCCCGGGGCGCCACTATCGCGGGACGGTGCAGACATGAGCCAGCGACGAACCGAGACGTTCCAGGTGGCGGCCGCGGTGCAGCTGGAGGTCAACCTCGCGTCGGGCACGGCCACGGTGCTGTCCGGCGAGCAAGGCACCGTCACCGTCGAAGTGCGCGGCCACGACGCCGAGTCGTTCCGCGTCGAGCAGATCGGCGACCGCATCCTGCTGCGACCCCGCGAGGGCTTCGGGCACGGCTGGCGCTCCTACGACCTCACCGTCCAGGTGCCGCCCGGCGGCGAGCTGGAGATGCGCGGCGCCAGCGCGGACGTGAATGTGGAGGCTGCGCTGGCTCGCCTGCGAGTCAATCTCGCCACGGGAAGCCTGCGTGCGCGAGACGTGGCCGGCGAGGCCTCGGTGCGCACCGCCTCTGGCGACGTGCACCTGGATCGTGTCGGCGGTCGGCTCGACCTGACGACGGCTTCGGGGGACGTCGAAGTCGGCGCTGTGAACGGGGCAGTGTCGGTGCGGGCGGCGTCAGGTGACGTGCGCCTCGGCAGCGCCTGCGACGATGTCGTGAGCAGCTCGGCCAGCGGCAATGTCTGGATCAGGGCCTTTGACGGAGGGCTGCTGCGTTGCAACACCGCCTCCGGCGACGTCCGGGTCGGACTGCCGCCAGGGCGGATCGTGGACATCGACATGTCGACCCTGTCGGGGACCGTCCGCAACGACTTCGACGACGAGACGGTCGCGGGCGCGTCGCGCGCAGGCTCGTCCGACAGCCCCTCCGCTGTCAACGCCGGGCGACGGGCACGCCTGCAGCTACGGACGGTGTCCGGCGACGTGTGGCTTCAGCGCGCGTGACGGCGCGAGTCGCCGGCTCATCGCATACCGTCTGTCGGCATGCCAGTCCTCGTCACCGCGGCACAGACGTCGGTCGGCCGCGCCGTGGTACGCCGGCTGCGCAGCAGCGGATCGCAGGTGCGCGCCTTCGTCGACTACCGCGACACGGAGGCGGCGGAGGCATTGCGGGCCGCCGGCTGCGTCGTCGCCCGAGGGACACTGGACGATGAGGGCCACCTCGAGACCGCTTTGGAGCAGGTGCACACCGTCGTCCATCTCGGCGGGGACCTGATGACGCCGCCGGAGACCGTCGTGGACGACGCCGCCACGGTGGTGTCGGCGGCACTCGGTGCAGGCTGCCAGCGCCTGATCTGGCCATCCTTCCTCGGCGCGGAGGCGCCAGCGGGTAACGCCTACCTTGAAGCTTGCGTTGAGGTCGAGCACCTGCTGGCCGAGGCCCCGTTGGAGTCCATCGTGATCCGCCGGGGCCTGACGTACGGGCCCCGTGACCCGCTGACGGAGGCGCTGGCCACCGGAGCTGCACCACGACAAGGGGCCGAAGCGACCCACTCGCCCTTGTACGTCGACGACCTGGCCATGGTAGTGGTCGAGGCCGATCGGGTTCGCGGATCAGGGGGCGAGATCGCCGTCAACGTGACGGTGACGGGGCCCACGGAACTGCTGCTCGGGGCCTTCGCCGACCTGCTGACCGCCCCGCAGCCGCCGGCCCGACCCGCGCCGGCTCTGGACCTCGTCGTCGCCGACCTGCTCAGCCGCGATCTGGTCAGCGACGGTGGCATCGTGGGACCCACAGACATCCCGGAGGGTTTGCAGCGGCTGGCGGCCGAGTGAGCTCTTGGTGAACTCATGGTCAAAGGGGCTCCCGCTCGCGCCGCAGAACCCGTACGCTGGCAGGACCGTGACACGACCACGACACTCTGGTCGGGCCGGCGTTCGGGGGATGGCGATGGTCGCGGTCGCGGCCGTGCTGCTCCTGCCCGCCGCTCCCGCCTTCGCGCAAACGGAGGGCGCCTCCGAGCTGCCGACCGCGCAGCTGACGCTGATCGCGCCCGAGCCTGGCCAGATCGTGAACGCTGAGCCGTTCCTTGACGTCACCATCGACGGTGAGGTCGATCTGCTGAGCGTGACCCTGGCTCCGGAGCCCGACGCCGGAGCGCCCACGACGTGGGCGGCCGTGCAGACGGCGCAGGAGGACGGGCAGTCGTCGGTTCGCCTCAGCCTGATCGATCCGGCGGTGGCCAATGGCGACTACACCTTGACCGTCGTGGCTGGCGCCGACGAGGCTGTACCTGACGAGGCTGTACCTGACGAGGCCGTACCTGACGAGGCCGTACCTGTGGTGACCGACCAGCCGCTCGTGCTGGACGCGGACCCGCCGATGCCCCGGGTTGACGCCCGCCTGCGCCGGGGTGGCGGGATCAAGGTCAGCGGACAGGCGCTGGCGCTGCCCGACAGCCAGCCGGTCGAGCTATACCGCCTCGGCACGGCCGAGCCGCTCGACACCTTCCAGCCGGGCGACCCGATCGCCTTCGACCACGTTGGGCCTGCAGACGGGGGACTTGAGCCGGGAATCTACAGCTATCGCCTACAGGTGGCGCGCGCGGGGGCCGACCCCGGCACCCGACGCACGGCGGAAGCCACGTCACGTCCGCTTGAGGTCGTCGCGCCCGACCCGAGCGACCCGAGCGACCCGACTGACCCGAGCGACCCCACTGACCCGACTGACCCGAGCGACCCGGCTGACCCGAGCGACCC
>JALZLF010000159.1 GCA_030858865.1 Actinomycetota bacterium
GGTCGCCGCCGACCCGCAGGTGCGGCGACGGCAGCCCCGCGGCCAGCCGCTCGCCGATCGTACGCAGCGCCAGCGGCTGGGCGAGCTCACCGACCCGACCCATCCCCCTGCCGGCGTCGGCGGCGGCTCGCAGCCCGATGACGTCGTAGGCCACCTCTTCGTACGGGTGGACGTGGCGCAGCGCCGCCACGGCGGCATCGAGTCGATCCTGTGGCACCACCATCTCGAGGCGGTCCTCGACCACCTGGTTGCGCCGGCCGGGCTCGCCCACCGCGGGGTTGGCCGTGGCGGCGGCCGTGAACGTGCCGGTGCCGCGCACCGCAAAGGCGCATCCGCGGTAGTCGCCGATGGCGCCGGCGCCGGCTTCTGCCAGCGCTGAGCGCACCCGCTCGGTGGCCTCGACGGGAACGAAGGTGACCAATTTGACATCAGCATCGCCCAGCGCCGGTACCAGCGGCGTGACGTCGCGCAGGTCCAGCAAACGCACCATCGGCTCGGTGGTTCCCGCGGCGGCGCTGTCGAAGTTGCTGTGCGCCGCCAGCACGGCGATGCCTGATCGCGCCGCGCGCAAGGCGAGACGACCGGGAACCGTGGCGGGAGTGAGCCGGTCCAACGGCCGGAACAGCAGAGGGTGGTGCGCCAGCAGCAGGTCGGCATCCTTTGCCGAAGCCTCGTCGAGCGTGTCGGGCACCACGTCCAGGCACAGCAGAACGCCGGTCACCGGATCGTCGGGATCACCCACCTGCAACCCTGCAACATCCCAGGACGCAACGTGCTTCTGGGGATACACTGTGTCAAGGAACTGCATCCAGTCGGCGAGGCGGTCGGCCATGAGCGCAGCGTAGCGGGGGGAGTTCGCTCAAGATCTGACCCAAACGGTCCGATACGTCCGAGGGACCGGGGTGGACGCGCCATCCGGGGGGAGGGCAGGTGTGGTGAGGCCGCTAGGGCATCCAGCCAAGATCCGGCTGTACATCGCAGCCGTGTCCGTGGTTGGCGTGGCGGCGTGGCTGGCGGCAGCTCCGGACGGAGTGCGCGGCCTCATGGCCGCCAACACTTCGGTCACGCTGGTGCTGACCGTCGCCGTGGTGCTCAGTGAGCTGCGATCGATCAGCTTCGCACGCGATGAGGTCGGCAAGGTGACGCTGTCGACGACGTCCGCCTTCGCCTTGCTGCTGGCGGCTGGCACCGCCCCGGCCGTGTTGGTGCTTGGTGCCGCCTCGATGGTCGGCGACCTGCTGCAACGCAAGCCGCTGCAGCGAACCGTCTTCAACGTCGGCCAGTACGCGCTCGCGCTGGGCGCGGCGGGCGTGGTCGCCTCCAGTCTGACGGGGCGAGCCGCGCTGCTCGCCCAGCCGCAGCTGGACGCGTCCGGCTTCGCGGCACTGCTCGCCGCCGCGGCCACCTTCTATGTGGTCAACACGGTGCTGACGGATGCCGTCCTCGCCTTGCGCCAGCACCTGTCGCTCCTGTCGGTCCTGCGCCATGACGTTGCGGTGCACGCGTTCACCACCGGGGTGTTGCTGGCCCTGGCACCGGCCGTGGTCGTGGTCGCCAGTGTCAACGCCGGCTTGCTGACGCTGCTGGTGCTGCCCGTCATCGCGGTGTACCGCAGCGCCCGCGCGTCCATGGAGAAAGATCACCTCGCCTCGCACGACGCCCTCACGGAGCTGCCGAACCGGCGGCTGTTCCTGGAGCGTCTCGCCGGCGAGCTGCGCAACGCCGGCACGCAGGAGCAGGTCGCGGTCCTCATCATCGACCTGGACCGCTTCAAGGAGGTCAACGACGCCCTCGGCCACCACATGGGCGACCGCCTGCTGCAGGTGATCGGCGCCGACCTGCAGCGTGCGGCCGGCGCTGACGCCCTCGCCGCCCGGCTGGGGGGCGACGAGTTCGCGATGGTCCTGCCGCAGGTCGACGGCGCCGATGACGCCGTGCGGATGGCCAAGGCCATCCTGCAGCGGCTGACCAGCCCGATCGAGATCGACGGCTTCACCGTGGACATCGGCGCCAGCCTCGGCATCGCGCTGTATCCGGAGCACGGCTCGGATGTGTCCACGGTGATGCAGCACGCCGACGTGGCGATGTACCTGGCGAAGGACACCCAAGGCGGCTACGAGGTGTACTCGCCCGAACGCGACCCGCAGTGGCGCCAGCGCGTCACCTCCGCCGCCGAGCTGCGGGGGGCCGTGGAGAATGGCCAGCTGGTGCTGCACTACCAGCCCAAGGCCGACATGCGCAGCGGCCTGGTCGACGGCGTGGAGGCGTTGGTGCGCTGGGATCATCCAGAACACGGCATGGTGCCGCCCGCCGAGTTCATCCCGCTGGCCGAGCGCGCCGGCCTCGTCGGCGTGGTCACCACCTTCGTCCTGGACACAGCGTTGGAGCAGTGCAAGCTGTGGCGCGACGAGGGCCTGGATTTGCAGGTGGCCGTCAACGTCTCCGTGCAGAGCCTGTACGACCACCGTTTCCCCGAGATGGTCGAGCAGATGCTGCTGCGGTGGTCGGTGCCACCCGAGCGCATCATCTTGGAAGTGACCGAGAACACGGTCATGGCCGACCTTCGCCGGGCCACCCGCGTGCTCGCCGAGCTGTCGGCCATGGGCGTCACCCTGGCGATCGATGACTTCGGCACCGGCGCGTCATCCCTGGCGTCGTTGCAGCAGCTGCCGGTCAGTGAGCTCAAGATCGACAACGCCTTCGTGCTCGGCATGGCCACCGACAGCGCCGACGCCACGATCGTGCACTCCGCGATCGACCTCGGCCGGCGCTTCGGGCTGTCGGTCGTCGCCGAGGGTGTGGAGTCGCAGCGGGTCTGGCAGCTGCTGGCCCGGCTGGGTTGCGACCAGGCACAGGGCTACCACATCAGCCGCCCGCTGCCCGCCGACGAGCTGACCCCCTGGTTGCACGACAACCTGCGGCTGGCCACGGACGGCGACATCGTCCACCTGCCGCGGGCGACAACCCGCACCGCCGTCTAGAGGCGGCTGAGTCCTCACGTAGCGAAGCGGTAGGAAACTCTGGACGGTCTAGGCTCGCCGGTACGTCCTCCCCCGAACCACCCGCCCGGCCCCTACCCTGACGGGGGGACGACCCAGGGCGCCGCCATGCTCTTTCCGACGATCCAGTTCGCGCTGTTCTTCCCGCTGGTCCTGGTGGCCAGCTGGTTGACGATGCCCCGCGCGGTGCGCTGGAAGCTGTTCATCCTCGCGGCAAGCTACCTGTTCTACGCGGCCTGGGACTGGCGGTTCGTCGGGTTGCTGCTCGGCGTGACCGTCATCAGCCAGCTCGGGGCGGTTGCCGTCCACCGTGCTCGCAGTGACGGGTCGAGGCGACGGCGCCTGGCCATGGTCGTTGCCGCCGACCTGGCCGTGCTCGCCTGGTTCAAGTACTACGGATTCTTCGCGACCTCGCTGGCCAACCTGCTGGACCCGCTGGGTCTCGCGCCGCCGCTGCCGCTGCTGCAGATCGTCCTGCCGGTTGGCATCTCGTTCTTCACCTTCCAGGCCATCAGCTACGTGGTGGACGTGTATCGCCGGGCGCTGGCCCCGGCGAGTCCGATCGACGCGGCCGTGTATCTCGCCTTCTTCCCGCAGCTGGTGGCCGGCCCGATCGTGCGGGCGACGGAGTTCCTTCCCCAGCTGCGCGGTCGGCGTGACCCCCGACGGATCGACGGCGCCAGGGCGTTCCTGCTCATCGCGACGGGGCTGTTCAAGAAAGTGGTCGTGGCCAACGTCCTGGCCACGACGCTGGTCGACCCCGTGTTCGCCAGCCCAGCCAGCGCCAGCGGGGGGGAGATTCTGGCGGCCACCTACGGCTACGCGGTGCAGATCTATGCCGACTTCAGCGGCTACACCGACATCGCGATCGGCTGCGCGCTGCTGCTTGGCTTCACCTTCCCGGACAACTTCGACCGGCCGTATGCGGCCGTGTCGCTGCAGGAGTTCTGGCGGCGCTGGCACATGACCCTGTCGCGTTGGCTGCGCGACTACCTGTACATCCCGCTCGGGGGCAGCAGCGGCGGCCCTCGGCGCACCGTGCGAAACCTGTTGCTGACGATGCTGCTCGGTGGGCTGTGGCACGGTGCCGCCTGGACGTTCGTCGTCTGGGGCGCGATCCACGGCCTCGGGCTCGCGGTCGAGCGGCGGCACGGGGCCGCACGCCATCGGATCGTGGGGCGGCTGGTGACCTTCCACGTGGTGTGCCTCGCCTGGATCTTCTTTCGTGCCGGCTCCCTGCCGGCGGCCGCCACGCTGCTGTGGCGGCTGCTGACCGCCTGGGGTCCGGCGCCGCTGGTCACCCCCGCCATCCTCGCCGTCATCGCCGCCGCGCTTGCCGTGCAGCTGGTGCCCCGCGATGTCGGTGCCCGCCTGCGGTACGCCTTCTCTGCCCTGACTCCCGCGGTGCAGGGGGCCACGCTGGGGCTGTCGCTCCTCGTCATCGACGCGCTGGGCCCGCAGGGCGTCGCTCCGTTCATCTATTTCCAGTTCTGATGCCGCTCCCGTCGCTGCCTCCGCCTCCGCCTCCTCGGACCATGGCGGCCGGCCACGCCATCGCAGTGGTGCTGATCGCGCTGGGGATCGGCACCGTGCTCAACGCGCCGGGACTGGCCGCTGCGGCGGCGCGCCAGCCCTTCGGTTGGCAGCGCAGCATCGCCGTGACCGTGCTCACGCCGATTCGCACGTTCTCCGATCTGGCCGGCCTGAACTGGCCCCACGTCGCCCTGGCCGAGGCCACCGCCGAGGCCACCGGCGAGACCTCGCCCGGCGAGCTGGCCTCGGCGGCGCCGTTGTCCGCTCCCGTCGCCACGACACTGCCCACCGGTCCGGCCAGCGTCGCCGAGCCGGGACGCGCACCACCAGACACCCTCCGGCACTTCGACCGCCGCAGTGCCACACGGGAGGATCCGCTGCGGCTGTGGGTGGGGGGTGATTCGCTGACCAGCGAGTTCGGCCCGGCCCTTGTCGACGTGGCTGTGCGCACGCGCAGGGTCGAGGCGGAGGTCGACTTCCGCTACTCCACGGGCTTGGCACGCCCGGACTACTTCGACTGGCCCTCTGCGCTGCGCAGGGTGGCGGCAACCGGGGATCCGGACGTGTTCGTGGTCATGTTCGGTGCCAACGACGGCCAGAACTTGCAGGTCGACGACCGTGTGCTGACCTTCGCAACCCCGGCGTGGCAGGCCGAGTACCGCCGCCGGGTGACCGCGGTGATGCGGCGTCTGTCGGCTCGCGGCCGGTGGGTGTGGTGGGTCGGGCAGCCAGGGATGCGCTCACCGGACTTCGACGCGCGCATGAACCTGCTCAACGGCGTCTACCGGTCAGCCGCCGCCGACCACCAGCGGGTCGACTACGTCGACAGCCGCACGCTGTTCGCCGGTCCGGTCGACGCGTTCTCTCCCTACCTGGACGACACGCGCGGCAACCGGACGCTGATGCGCCAGCAGGACGGCGTGCACCTGACCCGCGCAGGAGGGCAGCGACTGGCCGACGCCGTGTTCGCCGAGATCGACGTCCGCTGGGACCTGACCACCCGCCGCTGACGACGCTCAGACGTGCTGTCCTTCGGCACCCGTGATGGTGTCGACCTCGGCGAGCTCGGCGTCGGTGAGCTGCCATCCGGCGGCGGCGACGTTGCCCTTGATCTGCTCGGCGCTGGTCGCGCCGGCGATGACCGACGGCACCGTGGGCTGGGCCAGCAGCCAGGAGAACGCCAGCTCCAGCAAGGAACGGCTCCGCTGCTCGCAGAAGGCGCGCAGGTCCTCGACGATCGCAGCGCTGCGGGCGTTGCGGAACCGCTCGGCTCGCTGTCCCATGCCAGCCAGCCTCGACCCCTCCGGGGCATCCTCCCCCGGTCGGTACTTGCCGGTCAGCATGCCGCCCTCCAGGGGGAAGTACGGCAGGATGCCCATGCCGTGTCGGCGGCAGGCTTGGACGACGCCCTGCTCGGGTTCGCGGTGCAGGACGCTGTAGCGGTTCTGGACACTGACGAAGGCAGCGACACCGCGGTCCGTCGTTGCCTTCTGCGCCTCCTCGATCTGTGCCGCGTCGAAGTTGGAGCAGCCGATCTCGCGCACCTTGCCGGCCCGCACCAGGCCGTCCAGCGCCTCCAAGGTGTCCCCGATCGGCGTCGAGTCGTCCGGCGTGTGCAGCTGGTACAGGTCGATGCAGTCCGTACCGAGGCGATGCAGGCTGCCGTCCACCGCTCGCCGGACGTCGTCGGGAGCTGCGCCGCCTGCCACACCGGCCTCGGGGGAGGCAGCCCCGAACTTGCTGGCGATCACCACCTCGTCGCGGCGACGGCCGAGGGCGCGGCCGAGCAGCTCCTCCGAACGGGTGCCACCGTAGATCTCGGCGGTGTCGAACAGGGTGATGCCGGCGTCCAGCGCCGCACCGACCACCTCGTCGGTGCGGGCGTCGTCGATGCGGCCCCCGAAGTTGTTGCACCCCAGCCCGACGGCGGACACGGTCAAGGATCCGAGCTTGTTGGTCTGCATGACGCCGATCCTGCCCACGCGCCCGCGACCGGCAACCTCGGCCACAGGCCCAGGAAGCACCACGTCTAATCTGCCACCATGCCCTTACCCAACCGGCTAGCCCGCTTCAACCGCCGAGTCACCAACCCGGTCCTGGGCACAGTCGCACCGTATCTGCCCCCGATGGCCGTGGTCATCCACCGCGGCAGGCGCTCGGGTCGCCGCTACGCGACACCGGTCCTGGCCTTTCCCACCGACGACGGCTTCGCAATGGGCCTCACCTACGGCCCGGACACGGACTGGGTCCGAAACGTCCAGGCCGGGCAAGGCTGTCTGCTGTTACGCCGAGGTCGCGAGCTCCCACTGACCAACCCCGTGATCATCGACGGATTGCAGTCCCTTCCCGCGATCCTGCAGCCGTTCATGCGGCTGCTGAACGTGACGAAGGTGCTGCAACTGCACCAGTGAGCCGTGCGCAGCGCACACGGTCGTTACCAGGGCGCGACGAGCTGGCTGAACATCGGGAAGTGCCTGACATTGAGGGTGGCCAGCCGTGCATCGCGGAGCTGGGCGGTGGCGGCGATCACGTAGTCGACCAAGTCGATGCCGGCGTGGGAGCGGCGGAACTGTCGCAGCAGCCGGCCGGCCTGACGTGCCATCGCGTCGCTGACCGGCACGAGCGTCACCGCGCTGAAGAGCTCGGCGACATCACTTCGTTCTCCACTGCGCATGCCGCCTTCGATCTCGACGCGTGTCAGCACGCTCACAAGACGCTCTGCCGTCGGCATCGATAGCAGCAGATCAGTGGCTGGGACTTGGCCTCGCAGGTGCGAGATCAGGACTGAAGAGTCGAAGACCATCGTCACATGCCGGTGTCCTGCAGGCGTTGATCGGCGGTGCGGCCGCGAGCTTGTCGTTGCCACTCCGGCCAGTCGGGCCCGTCGGCGCACACACCCGCCGTAGCCAGAATCGCCGCACGAGCTTCTGCCTCTGCGTCGCCCGTCTCCAGCGCCGCATCCAGAATCTGGCGGATGACCGCCGCCTTCGAGACGCGACGGTCGCCAGCGAGGGCAGTCAGCCGCTGGTCCTGTTCGGTGGTGATGTAGATCTGCGTCCGCCGCATATGGCTGCAGTATACATCATGAAGGGGCCAGTAACCGGACGCGACTGCACTGGCGGAGGTCGGTAGGCGTAACCGTAGGAAGCCGGTTCGCCCGCCCAGAGACGGCGGTTCGCCACGCGTATCGGATCTGTGGGCGCTACAGGACTCGAACCTGTGACCTCCGCCTTGTAAGGGCGGCGCTCTCGCCAGCTGAGCTAAGCACCCGTGGAGGACGCGAGTCTAGCGACCAGGGGTGCCTAGGATGGCCGCCAGCCGACTGCCAGGAGCTCCGCGATGACCGATCCCGACCTGCCCGACGACCTCTCCGAGGAGCCCGGCCAGCAGATCCAGATCTCGATCGACGACGAGCACAAGCATGGCGCCTACGCCAACTTCCTGGTCGTCAGCCACTCGGCCCACGAGTTCACGCTGGACTTCTGCCAGGTCCTGCCCGGCGGCGACGGCACCAGCGTCCAGGCCGACGTCGTCAGCAGGGTGAAGGTGGCGCCAACGATGGTCGGCAAGGTCATCCAGGCGCTGAACACCAACATGACCGCCTACGAGGACAAGTTCGGCCTCGTCCGAGAGGTGGGCTAGCAGCAGCAGCAGCAGCAGCCGGCCAGCCAGCCCGAGGCGGTTCTCCGTTCCAGCGGGAACCGTGACCACTTTCGCGGCACACGCCGGCAAGCGGTCCGACAGGCGCGCCAAGGGCGCCGATTACCGGAACTGTCGCCCGATACCTCGGCTCAGCCGTTGCGGCTCTTGCCCCCCAGCACCCTGTAGACGGCCTTCCGGGTAGGTCCGGGACAGCTCGTCTCCCAACCCATCCCGGGAGACGCCATGACCGATCAGCAGCAACATGCCGACCGAGGGCGCCGCGAGTGCGCGCGCTTCCGTGACGAGACCAAGCTCGCCCTCGTCGGCGGCCTCGCGGAGTTCGCCGACCGGCTGCGCGACGAGTGGGAGGCCCCCGTCCTGCTCGCCAAGCTGCGCGTGCTCCACGACGACACCCTCGACGACGAACGCCGCGAGCGGGTCGTTCGTGAGGTCACAGAGGCTGCGGGGTGGACGCGGCGACGGCTGGGGTGGGTCAAGGCACACAGCCGCGGTGCAATTCTGTGTGAGGCTCCCCTGGTGCGGCGCTAACAGGTGTTGGTGGTGCCTACAAGCTGTAGGCACCACCGCGTACCATGCACCCATGGCGACCACGATGAGCCTTGAGACGGCAGGAGGCGAGGCATAAGGCTGACTACGACCACCTCCGGACTTCACCAAGACCGGTGTGCTCCAGTTGGTAGACGTGGCGGAGGACGCCCTAGCGAAGTTGGACACGCTCAAGGGCACCGCCGATATTCAGCGGTTTCGTGAGCCTCCTTGCCATGCGTCAGTCGCTCAAGTAGCAGCGTGGGCCGGAGGAACGTCGATGCCGGGAGCGGCTACGTTCGCGGCTTCGTTGAGCCGTCCTTGGAGCTGAGCTGTGAAGACCGTGATGGGCCGCTGTGAAAGCCGCTCTGGTCGCGACGCAAATATTGCCCGTGATCTGCGATAACGCTAGGTGGTCACCCTCTCGGCCGGCGGTGGAATGGCGGGTGCTGCCGCTCGTCGTCGACGAGCCGGCCGCGTTGCTGCGTCAAGGCGCCGCCGCGCTGGACGCGATGGCCGACGATCCCACGCCCACCCTGCGCTGGTACCGGGCATCCTCACCCGCGCTGGTGCTTGGCCGTGGGCAGGCACCGATCGTCGCGACGCCCGCCCTGACCGTGGTCACCCGCTCCACCGGCGGAGGCGCGGTGCTGATGGACAGCGGTCTGCTGTCACTGGACGTGCTGCTGCCCAGCGGCCACCCGTTGCTGGATGGGGACGTCGGCGCCGTGTTCGCCCGCGTCGGCGAGGCGTGGGGCCGGGCGTTGACCGACCTCGGAGTCCCCGACATCTCCGTGCACCGCGCGGCGGCCACGGCGCAGCGCCGAGGCACCGCGCGCCAGCAGCTGCTCGCGGCGATCTGCTACGCCACCCTCGGGCGCGGTGAGGTGCTGTGCCGGAGGCGCAAGCTGGTTGGGTTGGCGCAGCGGCGGCGTCGACCGGGCGCGCTGGTGCAGTGCGGTCTGCTGCGGCGCTGGGAACCCGGACCGCTGCTGGCCGCGTTCGGCGGTGACACCGCCGACGTCGAGGTGGTCGGCCACGCCGCCGGCCTCGACGAGCTCGTCGACGACGCGCCGGACGACCAAGCCGTCATGTCGGCGGTGCAGCGGCGACTGGCGGGGTAGGTCGCAGCCATGAACCACGAACTGGTGGTGGCCAGCAACCGGGGGCCGATCAGCTGGAGCCGCGACGCCAGCGGCGACCTGGCGCCCAGCCGCGGCTTCGGCGGTCTGGTGACAGCCCTGGGCGGCGCGATGCAGGACGAGGCCGGCGCCTGGATCTCCCTGGCGCTGTCCGACGACGACCGCGCCGTCGCCGCCGAGCATCCCGACCAGCCGTTCACCGTCGAGGTCGACGGTTCGCGGTTCACGCTGCGGCTGCTCGACGCCGGCGACCACTACCCCGCCTACTACAACGAGGTCGCCAACCGCCTGCTGTGGTTCACCGTCCACCAGCTGTGGGGTGAGCCCTACGAGCCGTCTGGAACGGGCTGGCCGCCGGCATGGCAGGACTACCAGCGCGTCAACCAACTCCTCGCCGAGGCCGTGGTCGCCGAGGCCGGCGGCGAGGTGTACCTGCAGGACTACCACCTGCTGACCGCCGGGGCGGACATCCGTCAGGCGCTACCCGACGTCGCGCTCCTGCACTACATCCACACGCCGTGGGTGCAACCGGCCTACCTGCGGCGACTGCCTGACCCGATCAGCGACCGCGTGCTGCGCAGCTTGCTGACCGCCGACGTGGTGGCGTTCTCCTCACCCGCCTGGTGCGACGCGTTCCGCCACTGCGCCGCCGAGGTCCTCGGGGCGGCGGTCGACGAGGAAGACGTGGTGCTGGACGGTCGCCGGACCCGTGTCGCCGACTTCGTCCTTGGCGTCGATGCCGACGACCTCGCTGCCTCGGCAGCCTCCTCGGCAGTCGCGACGGCCGGCGGCGACTTGGACGCGGAGCTCGACGGCCGCAAGCTGATCCTGCGCGTGGACCGCAGCGACCTGTCGAAGAACATCCTGCGGGGTCTGCTGGCCTACGAGTTGCTGCTGGAGCGCCGTCCCGAGCACCGCGGTGCGGTCTGGCACTACGCCCATCTCAACCCGTCGCGCCAGGACGTCGCCGAGTACCGCGACTACCTGCGGGCCTGCCGGCAGGCCGGCGAACGCATCCAGGAACGCTTCGGCGAGTCGGCCCTGACCGTCTACGTTGGCGACGACTACCCCCGCGCCGTGGCGGCGTTGCAGCGCAGCGACGTGCTGCTGGCCAACCCTGTCACCGACGGCACCAACCTGGTGGCCAAGGAGGGCCCAGCGCTCAACGACCGCGCGGGCGTGCTGATCCTCTCGCCGAGCGCCGGCGCCGCCGACGTGATGGCCGAAGGTGCGCTGCTGGTCAACCCCTACGACGTGGAGGCGCAGGCCGAGGCGCTGCACCGGGCGCTGACGATGGGCGACGACGAGCGCGCCGCGCGAGCTCGGCTGTTGGACGCCGCCGCCCGAAACGGTGGGCCGCTGGAGTGGTTCGCGGCGCAACGCACGGCGCTGGCGGAGGCGGTCGCCCGCCGCTGAGGCGCTAATCGTGCGCGCTACCGCTGCGCTACTTGAGCGCGTGTTCGAGCCGGTCGGCCAACGCGGTGAGCCAGGCGACCACCCCGCCGGTTCCGACCAGGACCGCGTCGGCGGCCTCGCGCAGCTGTCGCGGGGTCTCGTGGCCGTGATCGACCGCGATGGCGGCGCCACCCACCTCGTAAGCGGCAGCGAAGGCGGCGAGGTCGCCGAGGTCGTCGCCGACGTAGACCACGTCGCGCAGGGCCAGCTCGTCGTGCAGGGCCCGCACCGATGCGCCCTTGTCCCAGTCCACGGGTGGGCGCAGCTCCTCCACCAGCTTGCCGGGCTCCCGGGCCAGGCCAGTCTGCGCGGCGAGCACCTCGGCGAGCTCGCCGACCATCCGGCCCGCCCGGTCGCGGTCGGGCGCGTTGCGCCAGTGCACCGCCACCGACAGCCCCTTGTCCTCCAGCACGACGCCGGGCACCCCGGCCAGCGCGGCGGCGATGCGGTCCTTGACCCCGTCCACGACGTCCTGCCAGGCGGTCGCCTCCCTCCGCGCGCGGGGCCTGCCTTCGGCCCATTCCTGCAGCCCGTACAGGCCGAGCAACCGTACGCCGTCGACCGCGGCCCGGTCGACCAGGAAGGCCACCGGTCGTCCGCTGATCACCGCAACGCAACCCAGCCGGCGCGCCAGCCGGGCCAGGACCGGGGCCAGCTCGGGGGGCATCGCCGAGCTCGCCGGGTCGTCCACGATGGGCGCCAGCACCCCGTCGAAGTCGAGCAGCAGGCCAGCACGCTCGGCGGTCTGAACGAGCCGCCTGGTCAGGCGTTCCACGGACGGGTCGAGCGCGCTCGCCGGCGCGGGCGTGTCAGCCACGTCCCGACGCGCTCCAGTCGGCCCGCAACGACCCGCCTTCCCGGCCACGCTCGACGGCGACCACCTCGGCGACGATCGACAGCGCGATCTCCTCGGCGCCGCGGCTGCCGATGTCAAGCCCGCAGGGGCTGTGCAGCCGGACGATGTGCGCCTCGGGAACACCACCGTCGCGCAGGCGGCGCACGGCCGCGGGCGCATGCCGGCGGCTGCCGAGCATGCCGACGAAGAACGCGTCGCTGGCCAGCGCGACGCGCAGCGC
>JALZLF010000002.1 GCA_030858865.1 Actinomycetota bacterium
GACCGCCTGTCCATCCTGCGCGACCAGGTGTTCACCCTCAACCACCTGTACGGCGCGCTGTTCACCACCGCCGGGGCGGTGCTGCGCCTCCTCGTCACGATCGCGCTGCTGATGTCGCTGCACCCCGGTCTGCTGCTGCTTGGGCTGCTTGCCGTGCCGACCGTCGTCGTGTCGACCTGGCGAGCCGGAGCCGAACGCGTCGCCGAGGAACGCGGCTCATCGCAGCTGCGCCTTGCGCGTCACCTGTTCACCCTGGGGACCACCGCGCCACCCGGCAAGGACCTGCGCGTCGCCGGCGTCGGTCCTCGACTTCTGGCCGACCGCAACGCGGCCTGGCGGCGGTGGTACGACACCGTCGCCACCGCCCGCTGGGTCTCGGCAAGGTGGCAGACGGCGTCGTGGGCGCTGTTCGGAAGCGGCTATGTCGGCGCGGTGGCGTTCGTCGCCGCCGGCATCGACGGAAGTCCTGGCGACGTCCTGCTGGTGCTCGCCGCGGGCAGCCGGCTGTCGCAGTACGTCGGCCAGACGGTGCAGGAGGCCAACTTCCTGCGCGGCTTCTGGCTCGACGCCTCGCGACGGCTGGCGTGGCTGGAGGATTACGCCGCCGCCCACCGCAAACGCGCCGACCTGCCCGTGCCCGCGAAGCTGACCGACGGCATCCGCCTGGAGGACGTGTCGTTCCGCTACCCGGGCACCGAGCGGCTGGTCCTCGACGGCGTCGACCTGGCCCTGCCCGCGGGCGCGGTGGTCGCCGTCGTCGGCGAGAACGGCGCCGGCAAGTCGACGCTGGTCAAGCTGCTGTGCCGGTTCTACGAACCCAGTGGCGGCCGCATCCTCGTCGACGGCGCCGAGCTGGCCCGCCTGCCGGTCGAGCAGTGGCGGAAGCGCATCGCCGGGGCCTTTCAGGACTTCTTCCGCTTCGAGCTGCCGACGCAGCACTCCGTCGGGCTGGGCGACCTGCGGCGGCTGGATCAGCGGCCGGCCGTCGAGGTCGCCGTGGACCGTGCCGGCGCCCGCGACGTCGTCAACCGGCTCCCCCTCGGCCTGGACACCCAACTGGGACCGACCTGGCCGGCCGGGGTCGAGGTGTCCTTCGGACAGTGGCAGAAGCTGGCGCTCGCGCGCGGCTTCATGCGCGACGAGCCGCTGCTGCTGGTGCTCGACGAGCCCACTGCGGCGCTGGACGCCGAGACCGAGCACGCGTTGTTCGAACGCTACGCCGACGCGGCGCGCAGCCGCGAGGGCGCCACCACGGGTCGCGTCACGATCCTCGTCTCGCACCGCTTCTCGACCGTGCGCATGGCCGACCTCATCGTCGTCCTCGACGGCGCCCGAGTCGTCGAGTTCGGCACCCACAACGACCTTGTGGCCCGCGGAGGCCAGTACGCCGAGCTGTACGGGATCCAGGCCGCCGGCTACCGCTGAGGGTCTGTCAGACTCGCGTGGTCTTGTGTCCTATCGCTTCGCTACATGAGGACAGCATGGAGTCGAACCCTGTGTCGCCCGTTGCTCGAGTCCGGCCTCCCGAAGACGGCAGTGAGCCGGAGACGCTGACCGGCTTGCTCGACTTCCTTCGTGCCACGGTCGTCAACAAGGTGGCGGGATTGTCCGATGAACAGGCCTTCAGCGCGCCGGTGCCGCCCTCGACGCTCACCCCCGCTGGGGTGGTCAAGCACCTCACCGGTGTCGAGCGCTTCTGGTTCAGCATCGACTTCGCCGGCATGGACCTTCCGTGGCCATGGAGCGAGTCCGACCCGCACGGCAACTTCGGCTTGGCCGACGGCGAGACGACGGCGGGGCTGGTGAGCGCGTACCTCGACGAGTGTCAGCACTCACGCGGCGCCATCGCCGGCGCCGACCTGGAGAGCCGAGCGCAAGGGCAGGACATGCAGTTCACGTTGCGCTACGCGCTGGTCCACATGATCGAGGAGACCGCCCGCCACTGCGGGCACCTTGACCTGTTGCGCGAGCGCATCGACGGCCAGACGGGCGAGTGAAGGGCTGCTCACCCGTTGGCTTCCGCTGCTCGGCCATCGCTTGGGAGAGACCGGATCGCGACCGAACGCCGACCTTGCGGTAGACCCGGCTCAGCACACCCTCCACGGTCTTGGGACTCAGAAAGGCCTGGGCCGCCACCTCCTTGTTGGACAGGCCGGTTGCGGTGAGCTGGACAGCCCCGACGCGTGGGCCGGGCCCTGCGATGTCGGGGTCGGGTGGAACGGGTTCACGGCGGTGTTCTCCGCCGACGTCGGTACCGGCTGAGGCCGTTCCGGCGTTTTGAAGTGGTACCGGCACGTGGGCTTCGCCACGGGCGCCGGGCTCGACCGCGCCCGACGTCGTTCGCTGACTGGCGCCGCTGGCTACTCACTGCCAGTGTTCGAGCAGCTACGGAACGGGTACACTTCGGGCATCTCTCCCTCGCTTGATGGACGGATCGCTATGGTCCCGACGGCAACGCTTCGGACGCTGGCGATCGCGTTGGTCATCGCCCTGCTGCCGGCAACCTCGGCAACCGCCTCCGGTGATGAAGATCCCACCTACGCCCCTTGGCCGGATCTCCTGCCCGGCCTGACGACGGAGTATGACCCCACCAGCGCCAACCTGTGTACCGCCGGGCATGTGCGCTGCGTCGACGCGGTGATCCGCGAGATGGAGTCGCGATTGAAGCCGTTGGCCCGACGCTGTGACCACGATGCCGTCTTCGCCATGGTGTACCTGCGCACGACTGAGGAGTACCGGCGCACGATCGAGGACCCGAACTTCTTCGTCGACTCCGCCTTCGTCAACCACCAGGACGCGGTCTTCGCAAAGGAGTACTTCGACGCCTTCGACGAGTGGCACCGAGGCGAACGTGACAAGGTTCCCCCGGCCTGGCGGGTGCTGTTCTCCGCCGCCGACAATCGCGAGGTCTCGGGGCTGGGCAACCTGATGCTGGGTCTGAGCGCCCACGTCAACCGCGACCTCCCGTTGGTTCTCGCCGAGATCGGGCTGGTGCGACCCGACGGCTCTAGCCGAAAGGACGACCACAACAAGGTCAATCAGTTCCTCGTCCGCGTCGTGCAACCGGTCATCGCCGAGGTTGCGCGCCGCTTCGATCCAACAGCGGACGACGGTTCGGTCGACGGAACGACGCTGGACGAGACCGCCACCCTGCAGCTGCTCTTCGGGTGGCGGGAGGAAGCCTGGCGCAACGCCGAGCGGATCGCCCTCGCCGACACTCCGGCAGAGAAGGCGGCGGTGATACGCAGCATCGAACACGCCGCCCTCGTCAAAGCCGAGGCGCTCAAGGCCGAGACGGCCTACCGGGCTCCCCTGTCCAGCAGCGCGGCGCGCGACGCCTGGTGCTCGGAACATTTCAACGACGCCTGACCGTCGGTCGCTGCCGTGCGGCGGCGACCCCAGCCCTACAGCCGAGCGCGGGCCAGCAGCCAGTCGGTCAGCTCGGGGCCGGGCATCGGCCGGGCGAGGTAGAACCCCTGCGCACAGTCGCAGCCGAGCTCGATGAGCCGTTCATAGCTCTGTTCGGTTTCCACGCCCTCGGCGATGACCTCCAGACCAAGGCCGTGCGCGAGGTCGATCGCCGACCGGACGATGGAGGCGTCACGCTCGTCGCTGCCCATGTCTCGCACGAAGGACTTGTCGATCTTGACCGAGCGCACCGGCAGCCGCTTGAGATAGCTGAGCGAGGAGTAGCCGGTGCCGAAGTCATCGATGACGAACGACACGCCGGCACCGTCGAGCCTGGTGATCGCCTGCAGCGCACCGTCGGGATCGGCCATCACCGCGCTCTCGGTGATCTCGAGCTGGAGCTGGCGGGTGGACAGATCACCCGCCAGCAGGCCGTCATCGATCACACTGAGCAGCTCCCTGTCGTGCAGGACGTGTGCCGAGCAGTTGACCGCCACGGACAGCTGGGGTGCGTATTGCTGCCATTGCGCGCAGTCGGCCAGCGCCGCGCGCAGCACCCACCACGACAGGGACTTGATGAGCCCGGTGTTCTCCGCCAGCGGAATGAACAGGTCGGGCGCCATCAGGCCGCGAGCGGGATGCCGCCAGCGGACAAGGCTTTCGACACCAACGAGCTGACCGGTGCGCAGATTGATCTGCGGCTGATAGTGCAGCACCAGCTGGTCGGTCTCGATCGCCAGCCGCAGCTCAGCCGCCAGTCCGGCACGCTGAAGGTTCTCCGCGTCGATCTCGGTGTCGTAGACGGCGTACTCATCCCCGAGCCGCTTTGCGCGGTACATCGCCACGTCGGCCCGACGAAACAGGGCAGCGGCGTCGTCTCCATGCAATGGGTACGCGGCGATGCCGACGCTGGCCGACAGCTGCACGGTCACGCCGTTGAGGTCGATCAACCCCGTCAGGGCGGCCAGCAGCTTTCCGGCGACGTGTTCGGCGTCATCGATCACCGACAGCTCTGGCAGCACCAGCGCGAACTCGTCGCCGCCCATCCGTGCGACGGTGTCGGCGTCCCGCAGCTGCTCTTGCAGGCGCCGCGCGACATGGCACAGGACCTCGTCACCCGCCTCGTGTCCGAGCGTGTCGTTGATGGCTTTGAAGTGGTCCAGGTCCACCAGCAGCAGCGCGACCACGGAACGGCTGCGCCGCGCCGCAGTCAACGCCTGGGCCAAACGGTCGCCCAGCAGGGTCCGGTTCGGTAAGCCGGTCAGCGGGTCGTGCAGGGCTTGGTGCCGAGCGTCTTCCTCGGCCTGATCACGTTCGATGGCGATGGCGGCGAGCTGCGTGCAACGCTCGATCAAGTCGCGCTTGGCAATGGTCATCGTGTCCGGGGCGACGTCGTACAGCTCGAACAGGCCAAGGACGGTGCCCGTGCGAGGAACACGGATCTCCACGTCGCTGCGTGGAAGCGCCTGCGCGTCGGTCAAGGAGCGAAGCACCCTCGGCGACAGGCTGTCCTCAACGGTGCCGTCGGGTTTGCCGATCGCGGTGAGTGCGGTCGCCATGGCGCCGTGGATCGGCTGGCCGGTGGCCCGGTCAGTGACCGGGTCGCACCAGGCCCACCTCGAGGAACGCTGGGGAGCGGTTGCGACGCTCACCACGCCATCCAGGTGATGGGCCAACATCGCCGCCAGCGACCCCAGCGTCTCGGGTAGCGGCGCATCGCGAGCGATGAGCTCCAGGATGCGGCTCTGCTCGACCAGAGTGTCCTGGGCCTGCCGCCTGGCGGTGATGTCCAGGATGGTGCCGACGTTGCCCACGATCTCGCCGTTGGAGCCGCGAAGGACTGTCGCGCGCAGCTCCATCCAGCGATAGCCGCCATCCGCGGTCAGGTACCGGGTCTCGTGGTGACAGGAGTCTGCTCCTCCGAGGATCACCCTGCGGAACAGCTCGAGGGTGCCGACGCGCTCGTCGGGGTGCAGGTAGCTCAAGAAGTTGTTGCCCAGCGTCTCGGCGACGCTGAAGCCGGTGACGGTCGCCCATGCTTGATTCAGGTAGGTCCAGTTGCCGACCGGGTCGGTCTCGAAGACCACCTCGCTGAGGCGGTCGAGCACGGCAACAGGATCGGGGCTCGCAGGGCGCTGTGCGCCTGCGGGCTCCTGCCCTTGTAGTCCGGTGTCAGCGTTCATGCGCCAGTTCACAGCAGTGCGATACCGCCTCCGGCTACGTTGAGCGCAAGACGGTGACCGCAGCGTGCAGTCTGATGATCCATTGAACCACCATCGCGTGACCAATGCCCGGTTCATCCAAGTTAGGGTGACTCGTGGGGCTATCGGCGGGGTTGCGGGCGCAGCTTCGCTCGGTCCGGCCACCGCCATGTTGACCGCCGTGGTGCGCGATACAACGGCTCCAACGCGGCCCTCAGCGGCGGTCGCGCAGCTTGGGATGGTCGCGCAGCGACGCGTGGATCACCTTCCAGCGTCGCGACTCCGCGGCGGCCATTGCGCGATCCTGCTTGCGGGCCAGGTAGGCCAGTTCGCGTTGCAGCTTGTCGTAGGCGGCCAGCCGGTCAGCGGCGAGCGTCCCGTCCGCCACCGCGCCGCGCACCGCGCAACCGGGCTCGCGGGTGTGCGCGCAGTCGCGGAACCGGCAGTCGCCGGCCAGCGCCTCGATGTCGGCGAAGGTCTGGTCCAGTCCCTCCTCGGTGTCCCACAGGGCCAGACCGCGCAGTCCTGGCGTGTCGATGAGGACACCGCCTGCCGGCAGGGCGACCAGTTCACGCGACGTGGTGGTGTGCCTGCCCTTACCGTCATGGCGGATCGCCTTGGTGGCCAGCCGCTCCTCGCCAAGCAGGCAGTTGACCAGCGTCGACTTTCCCACACCGGAGGCGCCGAGCAGGACGACGGTCTGGCCGTTGGTTACCAGACCCGCCAGATCCGCGACGCCCGTCTGCGTGACGGCACTGACGAGGAGCACCTCAACGCCGACCGCTGCCGAGGCGAGCGCGGCACGGGCACCCGCGAGATCGGCGCACGCGTCGGCCTTGGAGCCGATCACGACCGGCACGGCACCGCCAGACCAGGCGATGGTCAACAGGCGCTCGAGGCGACGAGGGTTGACTGCGGAAGCCACTGAGACCACCACAAAGGCCGTGTCGACGTTGGCGGCCAACGCCTGGGCGACGGTCTCCTTCCCGCTGGCATGGCGCAGAAAAGCGCTGCGACGCGGCAGCACGGCCTCGACGGAGGCAAGGCTGTCGTCGCGAGAAGAGCGCACGACCACCCAGTCCCCAACGGTGGGATGCGCCATCGGGTCCGGGTCCCGCGCCATGCGCGCGGTCGTGCGCGCCCTGACGGGCCCTTCGGCGGAGAGCACGAGGACATGGCCGCCACGGTCGACGCGGGCCACACGGCCCGCCTGTTGACCGTCGACGGCGTGCGGCGCGAACGCCCTGGCGACCTCGTCGTCCCAGCCGAGGGACCCGAGGTCGACGCTGCGAGAAGACACGAGCAGACTCCTGGATGCGGAGCCCGGCGACGTCGGCGCGGCGGTGTGGTCAGCGCGCGGCGATGTCGCGACGGGCTCGGGCGAGAACAGCGGTGGCTGGCGCACGACGAGCGCACACCGGAATCAGCATGGCCATCGGTCCGTCACCTCCTCCGCCTCGAGTCCGAGCCCGCAGCGTACGCAAGACCGCCCCGGCCGGCAAGGTCCAACTCAGTCTTTGGCCGCCACCGACACGACCACGTTGTCGCGGTAGGAGCGGGCCGCGCGGTCGAACGGGCCACCGCAGGTGATGAGCCGCAGCACTGGCCTGCCGCTCCGAGCGAACATCGCGCTGACCGGCAGGTTGCGCTTGGGATAGGAGCGCACCTCTTCGACGACTCCTGTCCATCCCGACCCGTCGTCCAGCGTGACGCTGACGGCGGCACCGATCGGTACCTCGCGTAGCGAGAAGAACGCACCCTCGCGGCCGTCGTAGTCCACGTGCGCGGCCAGGACAGCCGAGCCACGTCCGCCCGGCGCCGGCCCGTGGCGATACCAGGCCACCGTCGCCGCAGCTTGCGGCACGGCCATCTCACCGGTCTGCGCATCAGCGCCGACGCCGGCGACGGGCGCGTCGATCCCGATCGCCGGCACTCGCAGCCGGGTGGGAGCTGCGACCGCGTCGGGAGTGACGTCGGCCAGCCGCGCCGAGGAGGACCGGATCGGCGGGAGGGGAATGCGCGATCCGGCCGTCTTGGCTCGCGCAGGCGTGGACGAGGCCGTGTCGTCGGCCGTCTGGCCCGTATCCGCGGCGCCAGCGCCCGCGGCAGGTGGTTGCGGATCGACCGTGTCCGGTCCGCAGCCGACGACCACGACCAAACCCGCCACGGCGAGGGTGTGCGCCGCTCCTCGCCTGAGGATCGTCATCGACAACTCGCGCTCGTCAGCGCGTCCCCGACGGCCGGCGCCTGCGCACCAGCACCGCGACCAGCGCGGCGATGCCGGCGATGGCCACAGGCACCAGCCCGGACGCCGGCACCGGGTTCGTCGCCGCCAGCCCGCTGTTGCC
Organism: Actinomycetota bacterium; assembly: GCA_030858865.1. Taxonomy (GTDB): domain Bacteria; phylum Actinomycetota; class Nitriliruptoria; order Euzebyales; family Egibacteraceae; genus JACCTL01. The sequence goes on from JALZLF010000002.1 coordinate 7,958, forward strand.
CGACGGCACCCCCGCCGGCGCCGAGGCGATGCCGTCGAAGGTCTGCGCGATCCAGCCAAGGCTGTCCCGACGAGCCGACCCGATCAGGTACAGCGTCGTCTGCGTTCCCTCGTCGAGGCGCACGTCGGCAGGCGGCACCAAGAGCTTCCGCGGCTGACCGGCCGCCGCGACCACCACCTCGTGGCTCGGTCGGCGCAGTCGCTTGGCCGTCTGACGTCCGGGCAACAGGTCCGCGGCAAGTCGCTGCTCGTCCACGCGCACGTCGATCGGCCCCGCGTCGGCGGTGTGGCGAACCACCAGCCGAGACCGTCCCGTCGGCAGCCGCGTCAGGGCATTGGAAAACACCGTCAGCTGCGGCTGTCCGCCGCGGCGGGCGTGCACCACCGCCGACAGGCTGTCGCCAGTGCCGACGTCCAGCGAGCCCGACAGCAGCGGCTCAGACGCTGGCGGCTGCCCGGCCTCGCGCACCTGCACGCGGTGCTGACCGACCGGCAGCTGGAGAGCGTCGGTGGTGCGCTGCGGCGAGAAACCCTTCAGGACACGC
>JALZLF010000051.1 GCA_030858865.1 Actinomycetota bacterium
GCTGAACAGCTCGACGGTGATGGCACCGCATGACGTGGTGATCGTGGCGCTGTGGCGCGAACGGTCGTCCAAGACCTGCTCGGCCTGCTCGAACTGGGGCTTGGGGGCGTCGTGGCCCTCGGGCACGTTGCCGCCGCAGGCGACGTCCATGTGTGGGTCCTCTCGGTACGGAAGCGGATTGCGTTGCGCTCGCTGGATTGCGTAACGCTCGCGGGATTGCGTAGCAGTCGCTGGGCGAACGCTATCTGGTCATGATCTCCACGGATTCGATCCAGGCCACCTTCGCCGGCGCCTCGGCAGCCGGATCACCCGGCTGGGCCTCGGGTCCAAGGGTCGGGATCCTGCCGATCCGCGACAGTACGCGACGGCCCTTGGCGTTCGTCCGCGCGAACACCGCGTACTCGGGCGGCAGCTTGAACTGGTCGTTGTACACGATGAAGAACTGGCTGCCAGCGGTGTCCGGCCCGGCGTTGGCCATCGCCAGGGTCCCGGGTGGGTAGCCGTCGTCCTTGGCGGCGTCCAGCTCGTCGGGGATGGTGTAGCCGATGTCGAAGGCGGCCTCGTTGGTCCCGGCACCGGTCTGCAAGGCCCCGATGGTCGAGGCGTTGCGGAACATCGCCAACCCGTCGAAGAAGCCTTCCTGGGCCAGGAAGACGAAGCTGTTGACCGTCTCCGGAGCCTCGCGTTCCAGCAGGTCGACGATGATCGTGCCGCACGAGGTGGCGATCACGGCCCGGTAGTCGTTGCCCGTGCGGGTGACCTGCTTCGGCTCAGCAAAGGTCGGCTTGCGCCTCCCAGCGCCTCGTGGCAGCTCGCCACCGCAGGCGACCGGTCGCTCGGTGACGGGGATCACCGACGCCCCCTCGGACGCCGAGGCCTCGGAAGCCCCCGCGGCCAGGGGCGCCGGCGGTCGCGCGCTGGCGTAGATGATGAACCCACCGATGGCGACGATGATGAGGATGACGATGCCGGTGAACATCGTCTGCTGGCGATGCTTGCGCCGCGCCTGTTCGCGCGCGGCGTCCCGCTGCCTGCGCAACTCGCGCTTCGCCTGCTTGCCACTCACAACTGCCCCCTGAAAACGGCGTCGCGGCGCGGGCGTCGCCCGACCGTGCTACTCGCTGACGCCGGTTTCGCGGCGGACCTCGAAGCGCCAGCAGTGGCGGTGCCAGTGGCGGCGCAGATCGCTGTCGCCGATGGGCCACACCACGACGTGACCTTCCCCCGTGGGGACGGCGTTGCCGCACGCCGGGCAGACGTACTCCTTGCCGGCCCGCATCCCGTCGATGCGACGGACCTCGTAGCCGTCCAGGGACAGCTCGTCGTCGGTGTTCTGCGACGGTGCCAGCAAGTCACCAAAGTTGCGCATCGCGGCAGGGTCCTGCCACGGTCGAGTCGCGCGCTTCTTACGGGAACCTTTGCTCATGTCTGCGCTACTCCTGCACTCCGGCCAGCGTCAACACCAGCGCCAACCCTTCGTCGCCGCCGCGCCACAGCTCGTAGATCACGTCGTACCCGGCGGCGTTGAGCAGCCGGCGGAACGTGAGCACGGCGACCACGACGTCGTCGGCCTGCCCCAGCACCGGAATCCAATCCGGCACCAGATCGACCGGGCTGAGCAGATACGCCGCGGCCAAGCCGGCGGCGACCTTCTCCGCCCGGGGCAGCCTCGGGTCGGTCGCGAGGTCTTTCAGCAACAAGACTACGTCTTGCACCACGCGCAGCAGCGCCATCGCCGAGTTGCCGCCCTGCTCGGCGTCCCGCATGCTCTGCACGCGCCGCATGACGGTGCGTGCGGTCGGCCGGCGGCGACCGCGCGGCGGCCCGGGAACGGGCAGGCTCATCGTGCCACGGCGCCGGGTCCCGCCTCACGCCCCGGATGGCGCCGCTGCGGGGCGCAGCCGACCCTGCCGACCCTGTCCATGTCCGCTGCGCTCCTGTGGTTGGCCGGTTGACGAGTGTATGCAGACGCCTCGACGTCCGCGAACGGACCTAGACGCCCGGCTGGCCACCAGGCATGGCGACGAGCAGCACGACCTGGATGAAGTTGTAGGTGCCGTGAACCAGGATGGGCACGAGCAACGACTGCCGGCGCTGGAAGATCCACGCCAGAAACAGCCCCAGCGGCAAGATGACCGCCACCACGACGGCATCGGCCAGCAGCGACCCCTGCTGCGCGTGGGACAGCGCGAAGGCCAACGCGGACACGACGATGCCGACCCTGGTGCCCCAGCGCCGCTGCAACCCCTGGTACAGCATCCCTCGGAAGAACAGCTCTTCGCCCAGCGGTGCGCAGACCGCGGCGCTGAACAGCAGCAGCGGCGCCGAGCCCGCATCGCTGGCCAGGCGGCGGAAGTCCTGTTGCACGGTCGGCAACTCGGTACCGAACAGCCGTGCGGCCAGCTCCAACAGAGTGCCCAAGCCAAGGGTGATGACCACCACCGCCAACACGCCACCGCCGATGCCCAGCGCGCAGTCGCGCAGGTTGGGACGGCGGCTGCCGAACAGCCGCGGAACCGCCGCGGGATAGCGGAGGTGGACATACAGCACGACCGACGCGCCGAGCAGCAGCAGGGACACGACCAGCGACAACGGTTCGATCAGGTCGGCCGAGGTGACCTGTTGCAGCAGCGCGACCGCCGCCCCTCCCGCCAGGATGATGACGACCAGCGCGGCCACCAGCGCGGCGACGGTGTCAAGGACGCCCCACGGCACCGCAGCAGCTGACGGCGGGTCCTGCGTCAGCGACTGGCCGTTGCCGTTGGCGACCTGCTCGTCAGACCCTCGCGACATCTAGACCAGGCTGGGCACGACGTCGGCGCGCCGCACGCTCCCCCCGAGGGCCGACAGGCGAGCCGCGAAGTCGTTGTAGCCGCGGTCGACGTGGTACGGATCGGTCACCACCGTCTCGCCCTCGGCCACCAGCCCGGCGATGACGAGCGCGGCGCCGGCGCGCAGGTCGGTGGCCTGGACCACGGCGCCCGTCAGCCGGGCAGGTCCGCGGACGATGGCGTGGTGGCCCTCCAGGTGGATGTCAGCACCCAACCGGATCATCTCGTCGATCACGGAGAAGCGCGACTCGTAGACGTTCTCGGTCAGCATCGACGTCCCGCGCGCCTGCGAGGACAGCAGCAGGAACGCCGAGAGCAGATCAGTGGGCACGCCAGGAAAGGGAAGCGTGACGACGTCCACCGCCTGCAGCTCGCCGCCGCCGTGCACCGTCAACCCGTCATCGCGCTCGATCACCTCGACACCGGCGGCCTGCAGCTTGTGCACGGCCAGCCGGAGATGGTCCGGGCGCACGCCGTCCAGAACGATCGTTCCCCCGGTGACTGCCGCGGCGACGGCGAAGGTGCCAGCCTCGATGCGGTCACCGATCACGACGTGGCGCGTTGGCCGCAGTTCGCCAACGCCACGCACTTCGATCTCCGACGTCCCGCCGCCACGGATGTCGGCGCCCATTGACTGCAGGAACGCCACGAGGTCGACGATCTCCGGCTCGCGGGCGGCATTGCCCAGCCGCGTCGTGCCCGCTGCGGTGACGGCTGCCATCAGCAGGTTCTCCGTCGCGCCGACGCTGGCATACGGCAACTCGATGTCGCTGCCGATCAGCTGCCGCGCGCGCGCCTCGACATGCTCGGGGCCGACGTGGATGTGGGCACCCATGCGGGCCAGACCCGACAGGTGCAGGTCGATGGCGCGACTACCCAGGTTGCACCCGCCGGGCGTGGCGATGCGGACGTGACCGCGACGAGCCAGCAACGGCCCCAGCACCACGATCGAGGCGCGCAGCTTGCTGGCCAGGTCCGCCGGTGTGCTGTCGCCGACCTGTTCTGGCACATCCAGGGTGAGGACATCGCCATCGCGGTGCACCCCGACGCCGAGGTGCTGCAGCACCCGGCCCATCACCTGCATGTCGGCGATGTCGGGGACGTTGTGAAGCACCGTCCGGCCTGGCGCCAGCAGGGCGGCGGCGACCAGCTTCAGCGCGGAGTTCTTGGCGCCACCGACCCGTACGGAGCCGGTCAGCGGCCCGCCACCCGAAACGACGAAGACGTCCATGACTACCGTTGAGCATACCGGTGCGATTTGTCCCATCCACTCGACCGAATGGACCTGGACTGGTACGCGGCGCTCAAGCCGCCGATCTCTTCTTGCTGACGCTAGGCGCCGGACGCGCCAGAGGCGTCGTCGGCGAGGACGGTCAGGCGGTTGTCTTTGAACTGTAGGAAACCGCCGGTCACGTGGTAGGCGTGCTCCGCGCCGTCCGCGGTCTTGACCCGCACCTGCGAGTCGGCCAGTGCCAGCAACGCCGGCTGGTGGCCGGGCAGGATGCCTATCTCGCCGTCCAGGGAGCGCGCGTAGACCTCGCTGGCCTCGCCGTTGAAGAACTCGGCCTCGGGCGAGACGACGTGGACCTCCATGGTCGCCATGTGGCTTATTCCTCCAGCTTCTTGGCCTTGGCCTGCGCCTCGTCGATACCGCCGACGTTGAAGAACGCCTGCTCCGGCAGGTGATCGAACTCGCCGTCGATCAGCGCCTCGAAGGACTCGACGGTGTCCTCCAGGGGGACCGTCACGCCCGGCTGGCCGGTGAACTGCTCGGCGACGTAGAACGGCTGGGAGAAGAACCGCTGCACCTTGCGCGCTCGCTGGACGGTGATCTTGTCCTCCTCGGTGAGCTCGTCCATGCCGAGGATGGCGATGATGTCCTGCAGGTCCTTGTAGCGCTGCAGGACCTCCTGCACGCGGGTCGCAACGTTGTAGTGACGCTCGCCGACGACCAGCGGGTCGAGGATGCGGCTGTTGGAGTCCAGCGGGTCGACCGCCGGGTAGATGCCGAGCTCGGAGATGCCGCGGTTGAGCACCGTCTGGGCGTCGAGGTGGGCGAACGTGGCGTGCGGGGCCGGGTCGGTGATGTCGTCGGCCGGCACGTAGACGGCCTGCAGCGAGGTCACGGAGCGGCCCTTGGTCGACGTGATCCGCTCCTGCAGCTGGCCCATCTCGTTGGCCAACGTCGGCTGGTAGCCCACGGCCGACGGCATGCGGCCGAGCAGGGTCGACACCTCGGAGCCGGCCTGCACGAAACGGAAGATGTTGTCGATGAACAGCAGCACGTCCTGCCGCTCGACGTCGCGGAAGTACTCAGCCATGGTCAGCGCCGACAGCGCAACCCGCAGGCGCACGCCGGGCGGCTCGTCCATCTGCCCGAAGACCAGCGCGGTCTTGGACAGGACGCCGGACTCCTCCATCTCCAGCATCAGGTCGTTGCCCTCACGGGTGCGCTCACCAACACCGGCGAACAGCGACACACCACCGTGCTGTTCGGCGACGCGCTGGATCATCTCCTGGATGACCACTGTCTTGCCGACGCCGGCGCCGCCGAACATCCCGATCTTGCCGCCCTCGACGTAGGGCTCGACGAGGTCGATGACCTTGATGCCGGTCTCGAACATCTTGGCCTGCGGCTCGAGCTCGTCGAACGGCGGCGGGTCGCGGTGGATCGGCCAGTAGTCCGACGCGTTGATGCTGTCAGGGTCGACGTCGAGCGCCTCGCCGAGCACGTTGTAGATGTGCCCGAGGATCCCTTTCCCCACCGGCACCGAGATCGGCGCGCCGGTGTTGCGCACCGCCGTGCCGCGCCGCACCCCGTCGGTCGGCTGCATCACGATCGCGCGGGCGACCCGGTCACCGATGTGCTGGGCGACCTCGGCGGTCAGCGTGCGGCTCTCGCCCTCCAGGGTGCGATCGAACTTGAGGGCGAAGTTGATCTCCGGTAGCGAGTTGGGGGGAAACTCCACGTCGATGACGGGGCCGACGACGGTGATGATCCGCCCCTCGAGGCGTTGCGAATCCTGCCCGGCCCGCTCGCCCTCGGTGGCGACGGCGCCCGCCGTCCGGCTGTTGGTGGTGTCGGTCATCGCTGTCGCTCCTAGGAGTTGCCGGACTTGCCTGACAGGGCTTCGGCCCCGCCCACGATCTCGGAGATCTCGGTGGTGATGGCTGCCTGCCGCGCGCGGTTGGCCTCGCGGGTCAGCTCTTCGATGATGTCGCCGGCGTTGTCGGTAGCGGCCTTCATCGCGCGCTGGCGGCTGGCGTGCTCGGAGGCGGCTCCCTCCAGCAGACCGGCGTACACGCGCTGCTCGACGTACCGAGGGATCAGGCGCTCAAGGATGTCGTCAGGGCCCGGCTCGAACAGGAACTGCGGCGGGAAGGCCTGCCCGCCCTCGAACGCGCGCGGGTCGACCGGCAACATCTGCGCCGTCGCGCTGACCTGCGTCAGGGCGGACTTGAAGTCGGTATAGGCCAGCCACACGCGGTCCACACGGCCTTCGGCGTAGGCCTCCATGACCGTGCGGCCGACCTCCTGGGCGTCGCTGTACGAGGGCCGGTCGGCGATGCCGGTCCAGGTCCGCTCAGGGTTCTGACCGCGGTAGCGGAAGTAGACCTCGGCCTTGCGGCCCAGCGCGTACATCACAACCTCGCGGCCGGCGTTTCGCTCCTCGGTGGCCAGCCGCTCGGCCCGCCGCAGCACGTTGGTGTTGTAGGCACCGGCAAGGCCGCGGTCGGAGGTGACCACGACGATGGCGACCCGGTCGATCGAGTCGTGCGCCGCCAGCAGGGGGTGGTCAGCCACATCGTTGGAGGCCGCGAGGTCGCGGATGACATGGGTGATCATCTCGGCGTACGGGCGCGCCGCTTCCACCGCCTGGCGAGCCCGGTTGATCCGGCTCGCGGCGATCAGCTCCATCGCCCTGGTGATCTTCTGCGTCGAGCTGACGCTGCGGATCCGGCGACGAAGGACGCGGAGCTCTCCCGTTCCTGGCATGCGGCTGGCGCTTCCCTTCGGCGGCTAGGGAGCCGGCTGGGCGTCGGTGTCGGCGATCGGGCCCGCGTCCGGGCTCCGGCCGTCCCGGTCGGCGTCGGGCCTCCCGGCGTCGGACGTGTCGGCGTCGGGCGTCTCGGCGTCGGGCGTGTCGGCGTCGTCCGTCTCGCGGTCGCTGTCGTCGGAGCCGAGTGTGGCGAGGTCATCGGTGTGGCCCGGCTCGCGCTCCTGGGTCTGCTGCGACGTCTCGAACGAGCTGCGGAAGTCGTCGGTGGCCTTGCCGAGCTGTTCTCGCGCCTCGTCGTCCAGCGTGCCCGTGGAACGGATCGAGTCCAGCAGATCGCCGGAGCGGCTGGAAAGGTGCTCGCGCAACCCGGTCTCGAACCGCTTGACGTCTGCGACCGGCACGTCGTCGAGCTTGCCGTTGGACACCGCCCAGATCGTGACGACCTGGTCCTCGACGGAGACCGGCTGGAACTGCGGCTGCTTGAGGATCTCGACCACACGCACGCCGCGGTCGAGCTGCGCCTGCGAGGAGCGGTCGAGCTCCGAGCCGAACTGGGCGAACGCCTCCAGCTCGCGGTACTGCGCCAGGTCGAGGCGCATCGTCCCCGAGACCGACTTCATGGCCTTGATCTGCGCGTTGCCCCCGACACGCGACACCGAGATGCCGACGTTGATTGCGGGGCGCACGCCCTGGAAGAACAGATCGGTCTCCAGGTAGATCTGGCCGTCGGTGATGGAGATGACGTTGGTGGGAATGAACGCTGAGACGTCACCGCCCTTGGTCTCGATGATCGGCAGCGCCGTCAGCGACCCGCCGCCCAGCTCGTCGGACAGCTTGGCAGCGCGCTCCAGCAGCCGCGAGTGCAGGTAGAACACATCGCCCGGATATGCCTCGCGGCCCGGTGGGCGGCGCAGCAACAGCGACAGCTGGCGGTAGGCGTCGGCCTGCTTGGACAGGTCGTCGTAGACGATGAGGGCGTGCTCGCCCTTGTACATCCAGTACCCCCCGATGGCGGCACCGGCGTAGGGAGCGATGTACTGGAACGGCGCCGGCGAGGACGCTGGGGCTGACACCACGGTCGTGAACTCCAGCGCACCAGCCTCGTCGAGGCGGTTGACGATCTCCGCGACGGTCGAGCCCTTCTGGCCGATCGCGACGTAGATGCACTTGACCTGCCGCTTGGGGTCGCCGGTGGCCCAGTTCTCGCGCTGGTTGATGATCGTGTCGACCGCCACCGCGGTCTTGCCCGTCTGGCGATCGCCGATGATCAGCTCCCGCTGACCGCGCCCGATGGGAGTCATCGCGTCGATCGCCTTGATGCCCGTCTGCAGCGGTTCCTTCACGGGCTGGCGGTCGACCACGCCGGGTGCCTGGACCTCAAGGCCGCGGCGCCCGTCGAGCCGGTCGTCGGCCAGCGGCCCCTTGCCGTCCAACGGCCGGCCGAGGGGGTCCACGACGCGACCGAGGTAGGCATCTCCCACGGGGACCGACAGCACTTCGCCGGTCGGCTTGACCTCGTCGCCCTCCTCCACGCCCGAGGCCTCACCCAGCAGCACCGCACCGATCGAGCGCTCGTCGAGGTTGAGGGCCAGGCCGTACAGGCGCCGCCCGTCGTGGCCGACGCCGAAGTCCAGCAGCTCGTTGGCCATGACGTCAGGCAGGCCGGAAACCCGGGCGATGCCGTCGCCCGACTCGATCACGCGTCCCACCTGCTCACGCTGTGGCCGGTACGCGTAGTCGCCGAGCCTGGCCCGCAAGGCGTTGGTGATGTCCTCGGGAGAGATGCTCAAGTCAGTCATGTGCCCGTTCCAGTCATTCTGATCGTCCCAGTCATTCTGCTCGCTGAGCCTCACGCGCTCGCGAGACGCAGCCGCAGCTCGGACAACCGCCGGGCGACGCTGCCGTCGATGACGGTGTCCCCCATCTTGACGACCAGACCGCCGACGACGTCGGGGTCAACGATCACCATCACGTCGACCTGCCGGTCACTGGCCCGCGACAGCGCCTCAGTCAGACGCCCGGTCTGCTCGTCGTCGAGCGGGACCGCGGAGCGCACCTCGGCCACGGAGCGGCCGCGCTCGGTCGCCGCCTGCTCCACAACGGCGTCGGCGATGGCCACCAGCTGGCGCCCACGACCCGACTGCACGACGTAGACCACGGCGGCCAGCGTCTGCGGATGCGTCCGCCCGGCCAGCAGCTCGTCGACCAGCGCCAGGCGGGCTGGCAGATCGGCGCCCTCGTCGCCAAGACGCTGACCCAGCTCGGGACTGCCCTCGACGCTCCGGGCGAAGCGGAACAACTCGTCGGCGACGCGGTCGAGCGCGTCTTCGGCCGTCGCCCCCGCCACGATCGCCGTGGCGTAACCCGTGACGACGTCGCCCGCGGTGAGCGAGATCTTCGGCATCGCCTATCGCCTTGCCGGTTTGGCCGCGGGCATCAGTTCATCCCCGACAGCTCGTTGATGTACTGATCGACCAGCGCACGGTGGCGCTCAGGGTCGAGCTCGCTCCGTACGATCTGGGAGGCCAGATCCACCGACAGCGTCGCCACCTGGCCACGCAGGTCCTGGATCACCCGACCGCGTTCGGCGTCGGCGTCCTCGCGGGCGCGCGTTCGGATCTGGTTGGCCTCCTCCTCCGCGCGCGAGGTCACGTCCGCGCGCACGCGCTCGGCGTCGGTGCGCGCCTGCTCGACGATGGCGTTGGCCTCGCCGCGGGCGTCGGCCAGCTGCTCGGCGTACTGGCGGCGCAGCTGCTCGGCCTCCTGGCGCTGGGACTCGGCCTCCTCGATCTGGCCCTGGATCTTCGCCGAGCGTTCGTCGAGCATCTTGTTGAGCGCCGGGAAGACCTTGCGGACCATCACAACCATGAGCAGCGCGAACCCGACGAGGCCCCAGATGAGCTCGGCGGTGTCGGGCAGCACCAGGTCCAGCCCGGACGCTTCCTCCCCGGCCTCCGTGGCGAGCACGAAGATGGTGGCGACCACCTGCATGGCGTTGTCTCCTTGGGTGGCGGCCTAGACGATGAAGGACAGGACGAAACCGAACAGCGCGAGCGCCTCGACGAAGGCGATGCCCAGGAACATCGTGGTGCGGACCATGCCGGCAGCCTCGGGCTGGCGGGCCATGGCCTCGATGGCCTTGCCGATCAGGAAACCGAGCCCGATGCCGGGGCCGATCGCGCCGAGGCCGTAGACCAGACCGGCGCCGATCGAGCCGATGTCACCTTCCATGCGGTGTTCCTCCTTACGTGGCGCCGGAAGCGCCTAGCGGATTGCGTTGTGCTCGCTCATGGATCGCTATCAATGTCAGTGTTCAGGATGCAGCGAGCCGCCGATGTAGACGGCGGTCAGGATGGTGAAGATGTAGGCCTGCAGCAGCCCGACGACCAGCTCGAAGCCGATGAGCAGCGGAGCGGCCGCGAGGGCCACTACCCCGATCGGGAAGCCGATCGAGAAGTCGGTCAGGGGTGGGAACGTCAGGAACGCGTGGATCGTGATGAAGATCAGCGTGAGGATGATGTGGCCGGCCAGCAGGTTGGCGAACAGACGGACTGCGAGCGTGAGGGGCCGCGCCACGAAGTTGGAGATCAGCTCGATCGGTGTCAGCAGGATGTACAACGCCTTTGGCGCGCCCGGCGGGAACAGCGTGCTCTTGAAGTAGCCGCCGAAGCCCTGCGCCTTGATGCCGACCCCGATGAACAAGATGTAGACCATCACCGCGAGGAAGGCGGGCAGGGCCATCCGCGAGGTCGGCGGGAAGTTGATGAAGGGCACGACTTCGAACAGATTGTTGATCCAGACGAACATGAAGATGGTCGTCAGCAGCGGTACCCAGCGCAGCCCGTCGGCGCCCATCACCTGCAGAGCGATCTGCTCGCGGATGAACTCCACGATCGCCTCGCAGGCCGACTGCAGCTTTCCGGGCACCACCTCGGGCTTGCGGAAGGCGATCAGGAACACCAGACCGGCGATAAGCGACGCGAACAGCGTCAGCAGCGCCACGCGGTTGAACGCGATGAGCGTGTCGGCGAACAGGAAGGGCTCGAACTCGAAGAGCTCGTTGACCGGGGGCAGCTCCCAGGGGCCGCCGTACTCCACCGCCGCCAGCATCGGCGTCACGAACGAGTCCTTTCGATGTCCTGCGTCGGCGTCGCAGCCGGCTTCGGGAGGTCGCGGGTGTATACCACGCCGGCTTCGGGGGCCCTCGGCCCCGCGGGGCTGGCATGCACCCAGTAGAAGCTCGGCACCCGGCTGACCAGTCGGACGTCCCAGGCCAGTGCCGCCAGCAGCAGGGTGGCGGCGGTGATGGCGAGGCTGGGACCGTGGATGGTTTCGACGGGGCGCAGCAGCACGATCAGCAACGCGTAGATCAGCAAGCGCAGCAGGTAGCCCCCGAGGACGGCGGCCATCAGCGCGGTCGGGCCGATGCGCGCCGCCCATGACATCAACGCGCCGGCCATGATGAACATGCCGCCGACGACCCCCGCGGCGATCCCCGCGCCCAGCGCACCGCCGGGCCCCGCCACAGCGGTGGCAATCGCCACCGCGGGGACGGCGAGGATGGCGACCACGCGAAGCGCGGAACGGGCCAGCCGCAGCTCGATGCCGTCCTGCGGGCCGTTGCCCTGTCCGGAGCTCGGGCTAGTCACTCGGATCCTCCGCGCGGTCGTCGGTCGTCGCGGCCGGCGCCGGGGGCGCGGAGGTCTTGAGCCACAGAAGGTAGATGCCACAGGCGTTGCCAACCACGAAACCGATGGACATCAGCCATGGGGCGGTGCCCAGCCAGCGGTCGAACAGCCAACCAATGCCGCCCCAGACCAGGGTCGCGGTGACGAGGTTGACGGCCAGAAACCAGCCGTCCTGATGCGGGCTGGTGCGCATGAGCTGCGCCCCGTACTGGGCGGTCGAGGGGCGAGGCGCGCGGGCGCGTGTAGCGCCACCGCCGGGAACGGGATCGGGGGAGGTCATGTCCACCGGCGAGTCTACGCGGGCACCAGGAATTGTGTCAACGTGGGCGCGATTGACGTTTTCCCTGGTCAAGGCCACTTTCCGGCTCCGCTCGGCGAGAGTTTGTGAATCATATCACAAAGTGCCGGAGTTGTTGAGGAGAGACGAGTTGTGGGAGCGAAGAACTAACCACACCGGGCCCTCGTGGCGACGGCCGTTCCCGACCCGGTGACGCCGGGGCTCGTGCGAACGGGAGCTATCCGCCCGGCGGTTACTCCCCGGTGAGCCCGTCCACCGACTCCCGCAGGAGGTCGGCATGGCCGTTGTGCCGTGCGTACTCCTCGATCATGTGCAGCAGGATCCACCGCAGGCTGGGTGCCCGACCGTCGGGCGAGGTGCGCCGGGCCAGCCAGTCCAGACCACCGTCGGCCAGTGCCTCCGCGACGAGGTCGCGGGAGCGGGCCACGGCGTCCTGCCACAGCGTCAGGAGCTGCTCGGGGGTGTCCTCGGCGGCCGAGTGCCAGTCCCAGTCGCGGTCGGCGGCCCAGTCCACCGTGTCCCACGGAGGCGCGTTGTCTCGCCCGTGCAGCCACCGGGAGAACCAATCGTCCTCGACGTAGGCCATGTGCTTGAGCAGCCCGCCCAAGGTCATCGACGAGGCGGCGACCGTCGCTTGCAGGCCGGCCGCGTCCAGTCCCGCGCACTTCCACGCAAGAGTCGCGCGCTGGAACTCCAGGAAGCCCAGGATGCTAGCCGTCTCGTCGGCCGCGAGAGGAGGTTCCGGGCGACCCTGCTCGTCCAAGTGGGTCATGGGCGATGAACCTATCAGCGCAGCCACCGCTGGGTCGAACGTCGACATCGCCGAAGCTGAGGTCTTCGCCGTCTCGGCGTTCCCGCGAGCCGGCTCATTGGGACGCGATTCGATCCAATCGTCACCACTGGTCGTCACTCATCCTCAGGCTTGCCGCGGCGAGTTTCCGCTCGGAGTTCCTAAGGACGCCACACCCACGGAGTCGGGAGAAAGACCCCATTTCGACGTTCCCCCTGTCCCGCGCTGCGGCGTATCCATAGTGTTGCGCCATCGTGGGAGAGACCCTGTGAGGACGAGACGCTCACTGAAGTACATCAGGCTGGCCGCTTATCTGGCGGACCAGCCGGCCGGCGTCGAACGGCTCGAGATGAGCGTCGACGAGATCGAGCATGTCATCGGGGAGGACCTGCCCCCCAACGCGCGCTTTCCCTCGTGGTGGCGAAACGACGCCCGCCGGATGCACGC
>JALZLF010000089.1 GCA_030858865.1 Actinomycetota bacterium
AGAACTTCAACCAGGTCTGGAACGACGAGGTCACCCTGTCCTCCGGCCCGTTCGAGTTCGACAGCTGGCAGAAGGGCCAGCAGGCGACCATCAAGCGCAACGAGAACTACTACGGCGAGCCGGCCAAGCTCGACGAGATCTCCTTCCGCTTCCTGGAGGACTCCAACACCCAGGTGCAGTCGCTGCAGGGTGAGGAGATCGACATGATGTACCCGCAGCCGCAGATTGACCTCGTCGAGCAGGTCTCAGGCATCGACGGCGTGAAGACCGAGACCGCCGCCGGCACCGTCTGGGAGCACCTCGACTTCAACTTCGCCGTGCCGCCGCTGGACAAGCTGTTCATCCGCCAGGCCATCGCCCACGGCATCGACCGCGAGGCGCTCGCCGAGCAGCTGATCAAGCCGATCAACCCCGAAGCGGTGCCGCTGCAGAACCTGATCTACATGAACAACCAGGCCGAGTACGAGCCGCACTTCGACCAGTACAACTACGACCCCGACCGCGCCCGCCAGCTGCTGGAGGAGAACGGCTGCACCGAGGGCGACGGCGGAATCTACGAGTGCGACGGCGAGCCACTGTCGTTCCGCTACACCACCACGGCCGGCAACGAGCTGCGTGAGCTCCAGCTGGAGGTCATCCAGGCCCAGCTGAAGGAGATCGGCATCGACATCAAGTCCGACATCGGTGACGCAGCCACCGTGTTCGCCGACGTCCTTCCCAGCGGCCCCGATGGCGCATGGGACCTGTTCAACTTCGCTTGGGTCGGTTCCCCCGACCCGTTCGGCAGCAACGCGATCTGGTCCTGCGAGGGTGGGCAGAACTACAACAGCTACTGCAACGAAGAGGTCACCGACATGTTGAAGGAGACCAACACGCTGCTGGACCCGCAAGCGCGGGCAGACCTCTACAACGAGACAGACGCCATGATGGCCGATGACCTGCCGGTGCTGCCGCTGTACCAGAAGCCGACGTACTTCGCCTGGAACGAACGGATCTCCGGACCGAAGGAGAACCCGACCCAGGCTGGGCCCACCTGGAACGCCGGGGAGTGGTTCTTGACCGAGTAGCACGGCCGCGGTGAAGCCGCAGGGCCTTCCCGGATTTCCTTTCCCGGGGAGGCCCTGCGGTGGTACAACCCGCACCACGCAGGGAGGGTCAATGCGATGACCACGTTCATCATCCGCCGGCTTCTGTTCAGCATTCCTGTCCTGATCGCGGCGAGCATGCTGATCTTCTTCTCGATCTCGATCGCCGGCGACCCCCTCGGAGAGCTGCGGACCCGGCCCAACATCGACGAAGGCACCATCGAGCGCATCGCGGAGCGCAAGCACCTCAACGACCCGATCGTGACGCAGTACGCCTACTGGGTCCGCGACGTCTTCACCAACAACTTCGGCACCACCACACTGTCCAACCAACCCATCTGGCCGGACCTGAAGCGGGCGATGTGGAACACCATGCAGCTGATCGTCGCCGCCGAGGTCCTCGCCATCGTCGTCGCTGTGGCGGTCGGCATTCTGTCAGCGCGCAAGCAGTACTCGCTGTTCGACTACGCCGCCACGACGCTGTCATTCCTCGGCTTTTCCATGCCGGTGTTCTGGCTGGCGCTGATCCTGCAGGTGCTGGCGGTCAACTTCCTCGAGGCCACCGGGACGCGCATCTTCTACACGGCAGGCTTGTCCTCGCCGGGGGCCCGAGCCGCCGGCTTCTTTCCGTTCGTGCTCAACCGGCTCCAGCACCTGGCGCTGCCGATCATCACGATCGCCGCCATCAGCATGGCCACCTACAGCCGCTACACGCGCGCTTCCATGCTCGAGGTGATCAACTCCGACTACGTTCGAACTGCCCGCGCGAAAGGGCTGGACGAGAAGAAGGTCATCCGCAAGCATGCCTTCCGCAACGCCTTGATCCCCCTGACCACCGTGATCACCCTGAACTTCGGCGTGGCCATCGGCGGGGCTGTGGTCACCGAGACCGTGTTCGCTCTCAACGGCATGGGCGCCTACTACATCCGGGCCCTCAGCTCCCGTGACGTCTACCCGGTGATGGCCTGGCTGATGATCGTGGCGGTGCTCGTGGTGGTGTTCAACCTTCTGGCCGACATCATCTACGGCTACCTCGACCCCAGGATCCGATATGACTGACGACGTGCGCTACAACCGGCCGACCAGCGCCGACACCCAGGAGTCGGCGCTGGCCACCGAGGAGGTGGTGGAGGCGGAGTCCGCCGCCGCCGACGACAGCCTCTATCGGGAGGGAATGCGGGTCCAGGCCCGCAGCCAATGGCAGTTGTTCCGGCGCAAGTTCTTCCGCCACAAGGCGGCGATGGTGGCCTTGACCCTCCTCGTCATCCTGTTCGGGTCGGCGATCTTCGCCGAACGGGTCGCCCCGTACAGCTACGACGAGCCGGACCTGGCCAACTCCGGCGTCGGACCGACGTTGACCGATCAGCACTACTTCGGCACCGACAAGATCGGTCGGGACTACTTCAGCCGTGTGCTGTACGGCACCCGCACCTCGGTGCGCGTCGCCTTCATCGTGGCGTTGCTGTCCACCACCATCGGCACCGCGATCGGCGCCATCGCCGGCTACTACGGTGGCTGGATCGACAACGCGCTGATGCGCTTCACCGACCTGTTCTTGACCCTGCCCAGCCTGCCGGTGCTGATCGTGGCCGCCGCGCTGCTTGGCTCGGGCCAACCGACGCGCGTCGCCGTCATCCTGGCCTTGTTGCTGTGGACCTCGCTCGCGCGCATCGTCCGCGGCTCCTTCTTGTCGTTGCGCGAGAAGGAGTTCGTGGAGGCCGCCAAAGCCTCGGGCGCGTCCGACCTGCGCATCATCGCCCGCCACATCCTGCCCAACGCCCTGAGCCCCATCATCGTCAACACCACCCTGGTCGTCGGCACGGCCATCCTCATCGAGGCGGTGCTGTCCTTCCTGGGGTTCGGCATCCAACCCCCGACCCCCGCACTCGGCAAGCTGATCGACGACGGCCGCAACGCCATGCTGACCGACTGGTGGCTGGTGACCATGCCGGGTGTCACCATCGTGCTGATCTGCTTGTGCATCAACTTCTTGGGAGACGGGCTCCGCGACGCCCTCGACCCCCAACAGCAGGGCTGAGCGTCACCTATCAGGCGGAAGCGACGAGCCGATGACCGAACCTATCCTGTCGCTGCGCGACCTCGTCACCGAGTTCCGCACCGCCGACGGTGTGGTCCACGCCGTGGACCACGTCAGCTACGACGTCTATCCGGGCGAGACGCTCGGTGTGGTCGGCGAGTCAGGCTCCGGCAAGAGCGTGACGGTCATGTCGATCCTCGGCCTCGTCGCTTCGCCGCCAGGCCGCATCGCGGGCGGCGAGGTCATCTTCAAGGGTCGCGACCTGTTGAAGCTGACGAAGAAGGAACTGCAACGCGTGCGTGGCCGCGAGATCGCGATGGTCTTCCAGGACCCCATGACCTCGATGAA
>JALZLF010000090.1 GCA_030858865.1 Actinomycetota bacterium
GCTCCGGGCGGCGGTCCCGGCCGTCCCGCCGGTGGTCCCGGCCGCCCCGGTGGACCCGGTGGCCCCGGTGGCCCAGGTGGTCCTGGTGGACCAGGACGCCCCGGCGCCCTGCCCGGCAAGAAAGGCAAGAAGGGCAAGCGCCGCAAGGAGCCGACGCTGCAGGAGCAGTTCGAGGCGGAGGCGCAGCCGCGCGGTCGCCGCGGCGGGCCCGTCAAGGCGACAGTTACCGGCCCCATCGACGTGGTGCCCGGCATCACCGTCGGCGAGTTCGCCAAGCTGGCCGGGGTCAGCCCGACCGACATCGTGCGCATGCTGTTCGGCCTCGGCGAGATGATCACCGTCACCCAGTCGATGTCGACCGACCTCATCGAGATCGTCGCCGCCGAGCTGGAGGCGCAGGTCAGCTTCGTCACGCCCGAGGACCTGGAGTTCGGGGCCGAGGAGGCTGACGACCCCCAACAGCTGCGCGCCAGGGCGCCGGTCGTGACCGTCATGGGTCACGTCGACCACGGCAAGACCCTGCTGCTCGACGCCATCCGGGAGGCCGACGTGGTCTCCGGGGAAGCCGGTGGCATCACCCAGCACATCGGCGCCTACCAGGTCACCAAGGACGGCCGCAAGATCACCTTCATCGACACCCCCGGTCACGAGGCGTTCACGCAGATGCGTGCCCGCGGCGCCGAGGTGACCGACGTGGCGATCCTGGTCGTCGCCGCCGACGACGGCGTCAAGCCGCAGACCGTTGAGGCCATCAACCACATCAAGGCAGCCGAGGTGCCGATCATCGTCGCGGTCAACAAGATCGACAAGGAGGGTGCCGACCCGACGCGGGTGCGCACCCAGCTGACCGAATACGACCTGGTTGCCGAGGAGTTCGGCGGCCAGACGACGATGGTGAACGTATCGGCCAAGACCAAGCAGAACCTCGACGACCTGCTCGAGATGGTGCTGCTGCAGGCCGATGTCGCCGAGCTGCAGGCCAACCCGGACCGACGGGCACGCGGCGCGGTGATCGAGGCCCACCTCGACCGCGGTCGCGGCGCGGTGGCCACGGTGCTGATCCAGGCCGGCACGTTGCGCACGGGTGACAACCTCGTGGCGGGCATCGCCGACTGCAAGGTCCGCGCGATGTTCGACGACGAGGGCAAGCCCCTGGAGGAGGCGGGTCCGTCGACGCCCGTCCAGGTGATCGGTTGGAACGAAGTCCCCGACGCGGGTGACGAGTTCCGCGTCGTCGACGACGAGCGCACCGCGCGCGACATCGCCTCGGGTCGCCAGAACCGCCAGCGTCGCCTGGAGCTGGCGAACCGCCGGACCCTGTCGCTGGAGGATCTGTCCGGCGCGATCGCCCAGGGCCAGCTGCAGACGCTGAACCTGATCGTCAAGGGCGACGTGGCCGGCTCGGTCGAGGCCGTGGCCGACGCCATGAACAAGCTGGAGCTGCCCGAGGTCAAGGTTCGCATCATCCACAAGGCCGTCGGTGCGGTAACCCAGGACGACGTGCGGCTCGCCGAGACGTCCGACGCGATCATCATCGCCTTCAACGTCCGGCCCGAGGCCAACGCCCGCCAGGCGATCGAGGAGTCCGGCGTCGACCTGCGCCAGTACTCGATCATCTATCAGGCGACCGAGGACATCGAGCAGGCCGTCAAGGGCATGCTCGCTCCCGAGTTCGAGGAGGTCGTCACCGGCCGGGCCCAGGTCCGAGAGGTCTTCCGTGTCCCGCGTGCGGGCTTTGTCTTCGGCTGCTACGTCACCGACGGGGAGCTGCGGCGCAACGCGACGATCCGGGTGATCCGCGACAGCGTCGTCGTCGCCGACGACACCATCGCGTCGCTGCGCCGCTTCAAAGAGGACGTGACCGAGGTGGCGACGGGTTTCGAGTGCGGTGCCGGCTTGGAGCGGTTCCAGGATGTGAAGGTGGAGGACGAGTTCGAGGTGTACGAGTCTCGTGAGGTGGCTCGGGCGTAGGTGCCGCAAGGCCGTCGCCGCGTCCCCTCCGGGGCGCTGAACCCGCCCGCCCTCCAAGCCCCTCCGGCGAAGGCGGGCCGTCCCTCGGTCTCCGGCTCGGCGGGGACCCCTACACCCCGAGTCGCCTCCGACCGAGAGACGGCCCTGGAGCTAACTGGTGATGTTTGTTGCGGTGGTGAGGGTGGAGTTGCATGTGCCGATGGCCGGGTCGTTGAAGGCGAAGCGGTCGGTGGTCAAGTCGTTGGTGGCGCGGTTGCGGCAGGACTTGAACTGCTCGGTGGCTGAGGTCGGGTATCAGGACCTGTGGCAACGGGCGGTGCTGGGTGTGGCGGTGGTCAGTGGCACCGCGTCGGGGGCGCGCAAGGTGGCGCAGCAGGTCGAGAAGGTCGTGTACCGGGAGCCGCGCGTCGAGGTGGTCGGCGTGCACGTCGAGCTGGTGACGCCGGAGGAGTGACATGAGCCAGCAACCGAGTCCACGGATGCGCCGGATCAACGAAGCCGTCAAGGAGGTGCTGGCCACACAGCTGGTGGACCTGAAGGACCCGAGGCTCGGGTTCGTGACGGTCACCGAGGTGCGGACCACCCCCGACCTGCGCAACGCCGACGTGTACTACACCGTTCTGCCCGACGACGACGAGTCGCGCTCGGCGACCGCGGAGGGCTTGCGTAGCGCGTCGTCGTTGCTGCGCCGGGAGCTGGGTGCCAACCTGCGGACCCGGCGCGTGCCCGACCTACACTTCACCCACGATCCCCTGCCCGCCCAGGGCCGGCGCATCGACACGTTGCTGCGCGGCCAGCAGGCACAGGAGGACGACGCCGGCTGATGGACACCGAGCACGGCCTCGACGGCGTCATCGTCGTGGACAAGCCGGCGGGCATAACGTCCCATGACGTCGTCGCCGCCGTCCGCCGGGCGGTCGGCGGTCCCCGCCGAGGTCCGGCCGCGACCAAGGTCGGACACGCTGGCACCCTGGACCCTGACGCCACCGGTGTGCTGGTGGTCTGCCTCGGCCGGGCCACACGGCTGGTGGCGTACCTGCAGGCCTCGGCCAAGACCTACGACGCGCGACTGCGCCTCGGCGCCACCACCGACACCCTGGACGCCTCGGGTCGGGTGCTCGACGAGCGCGACGCCTCTGCCGTCGACGAGGCCCGACTGTGCGATGCCTTCAAGGCGTTCGTCGGCGAGATCCGCCAGATCCCCCCGATGGTCTCGGCAGTGCGGATCGGCGGCGAGCGGCTGCACGTCAAGGCCCGCCGCGGGGAGGAAGTCGCCCGCGACGCCCGGACGGTGACGATCCACGACATCGTGCTGGAGGACTTCGAGCCGGGCCGGCACGCCGAGGCAGGGTTCTTGGTGCGCTGCTCGGCGGGCACGTACGTCCGCACGCTGGCCGCCGACGTTGGACAGCGGCTGGGCGTCGGCGCGCACCTCGTTGCCTTGCGCCGCCTGGGATCGGGACGCTTCTCCCTCGACGACGCCGTCGACTTGGACAAGGTCGCCGACCTTGCCTCGGCCGGCCGGCTGGCCGAGGCGCTCCTGACGCCTGCCGAGGCCATGGCCGACTATCCCGCCGTCGTCGTCGACGAGTCCCAGGCGCGGTCGGTCGGTCATGGGCGGCCGCTGCCGGCCACGGGCCACAGCGGTCCCGTGGCGGTGCTCGACGGCGAACGGCGGCTGCTGGCCGTCGCGCACGACGCTGACGGGATGGCGCGCCCGACGGTGGTCTTGGTGCCTGCCGGGGCGGGGGAGTGAGCTCGGGGCAGATCGTCGAGGGTCTGCATGCTGCCCAGCCGGCGCCGTCGGTGGTCAGCATCGGCTTCTTCGACGGGGTGCACCGAGGGCACCAGTCGATCATCCGGCGAGCCGTTGACAGTGCCAGAGCCCAGCAGCTGCGCAGCGTCGTGGTGACCTTCGACCGCCACCCCATGGAGGTGGTCAACCCGGGCAGCCAGCCGCGGCTGCTCATGACGCTGGCGCGGCGTGCCCGCACCCTGGCCGAGCGGGACGTCGACCTGGTGGTGGTGCTGCCCTTCGACGACGACGTGCGCCACTGGTCCGCTGACGCCTTCGTCGACCACGTCCTGGTCGATGCGCTACAGGCCCGCAAGGTAGTGGTTGGCACGAACTTCCGCTTCGGGCACAAGGCCGCCGGGAACCTCACCACCCTGTCCGACCTCGGCCCCGGGCGGGGCTTCACCGCGGAGGGCGTCGGGCTGCTGGAAGTCGACGGGAGCGTGGTGTCGTCCACCGAGGTGCGGGCCGCCGTCGACGCGGGGAAGGTGGAGGTCGCGGCGCGCATGCTCGGCCGACCCCATCTGGTCGACGGCGTGGTGGTGCGAGGCGACCAGCGCGGCGTCGGGCTCGGCTACCCGACGGCCAACGTGCAGGTCAGCCGGCGTGTCGCGGTGCCGGCGCGGGGCATCTACGCGGGGGCCTTCCATCTCCCCGACGGCCGGGAGCACCCATGTGTCACCAGCGTGGGCGTGAACCCGACGTTCGGCGGCCAGCAACTGCGCGTCGAGGCGTACCTGCTGGACTTCACCGGCGACCTGTACGGCGACCTCGCCGCCGTCGACTTCCGCCATCGCCTGCGGGCCGAAGAGCGCTTCGCCACCGTCGAGGCGCTGGTGCGCCAGATCGGCGTCGACGTGGCCGACGCGCGGCGCCTGCTCGGCCTGGAGTGAGGTCCGTCCGGGTCACCGCAGCTCGACGGTGACGTCGATGACGCCGGCGCCCAGTGAACTGATGGCCTCGAAGGTGGCACGGGACAGGTCAAAGCGGCGACCCGTCCACTCGGCGGGCCCCCAGTCGGTGACGACCGCCTCGACGCTGCTGCCCGCCGGCCCGGTGATTCGCACCGACGTGCCGCAACCGAACTCCCGGCTGGCCAGGGTGAGCTGACCGGGATCGAACGTCCCGCCACAGGCGGTCGTCCTCCCGGCGAACCCGGGGCCGTACCAGGAGGCGCGTCCAGGCAGGGTGCTGCCGGGACTCGAGGGTCCCGGCCCGCCCCGGTCGCTGGGCTGCGGCGTCGGCGGAGGCGACGGCGACGTCGCCACGGGTACCGGAGCTGACCTGCGCACCGGTGTTGGCGCGGGTGTCGGGCCGGCCTCCGCCGCTGGCGTCGGCGTCGGGCTGGGCTCCGGCGGTGGGGCCGTGGCCACCGGGGTCGGTTCGGCAGCCGAAGG
>JALZLF010000028.1 GCA_030858865.1 Actinomycetota bacterium
CGACGTCTGGCGGCTGCTGCGGCCATCCGGGCTGCGAGGGCCCGGCAGCGTCGCCGAACGTCTCTTGCGCTCGGTCGGCTGGACCTGGCTGTGGGACATCACGCCGCTGCGGCGCACGCTCATCGAGGCGCTTGGCGGCGAACGGGTGCCCACCCGCGACGACCTGGTGGTCGCGGTGTCGGCCGTCGAGGTGACCAGCGGCGAGCTGGTGCGCTTCGTCAGCGCCGAGCCGTCACCCCAGCGCCGCGACGAGCGCTACCGCACCGTCGTGATCGACGTGGATCACCTGCTGGCCAGCGCGGCGATCCCGCTGCTGTTGCGACCCGCACGCGTGGACGGCGTGCTGCACTGGGACGGCGGGATCGTGGCGAACACCCCGATCGCGCCCGCCCTGGCCTTCGAACCGGACGCCGTTGTTGTGGTGATGACGGCTCGGCGCGACCGGCAGCGCCCCGAGCCGGCGAGCCTGGCCGACGCGATCGGCCGTTACCTCGACGCCGTACAGCGCTTCTCGTTGGAGGCCGACCTCGCCCGCGCGCACGCCGTCAACGAGCTGGTCCGCGTGGCGCCGCAGGAAACGACCAAGCGGTTCGTCGACTTGCTGGTAGTGGAGCCGGACGCCATCGACCTCGGCGACGCGCTCAGCTTCGACCCGGCGACGGCCCGCCGGCTGATCGCCGCGGGCCGCGACGTCGGGACCACCGCGATCGCCGGCTGGCGTGCCCAGGGGAGGCTGCCGTGACCGCCGGCTCCGTGGGCCGGATCGATCAGGTGATGCGTTGCGTGCGGCGAGGGCGCACAATGGGTGAGCGCCGACCCTGTGCGTCCCGACCTGCCCCCGACCTCAGAGCGAGTCCTTGCCCAGCACGACCAGCGTGAAGACCACCGTCCCCGACCATCATGCGATGGTCACCGTCCTTGGCACCCGCGACGAGCTGCTCAAGCTCGTGGAGGCGGCCTTCGACGTCAACATCCTCGTGCGCGGCAACGAGATCACCGTCACCGGGCCCGACGCCGACACCACCAGGGTGGTGCATCTGTTCGACGAGCTCGTCAAGCTGCTGGATCGCGGCCAGGGGCTGGACGAGGCGAACGTCGGCGCGACCATCGCCATCGTGCGCGCCGGCGACCACAGCTCCCCGGCGGAGGTCCTGTCCGACGAGGCGCTGACCCACCGCGGCAGGGCGATCCGCCCCAAGACCGTCGGCCAGAAGCGCTACCTGGACGCCATCCGGGCGAACACCGTGGTGTTCGGAATCGGTCCGGCGGGAACCGGCAAGACCTACCTCGGCATGGCGATGGCCGTCCTGGCACTGCGGCGCAAGGAGGTCAACCGGATCATCCTGACCCGGCCCGCGGTCGAGGCCGGCGAGAGTCTCGGCTTCCTGCCGGGAACGCTGTACGAGAAGATCGACCCCTACCTGCGGCCGCTGTTCGACGCGCTGTACGACATGATGGACGCCGAGCAGATCCAGCTGTTGATGGAGCGGGGAACCATCGAGGTCGCGCCGCTGGCGTTCATGCGCGGCCGCACCCTCAACGACAGCTTCATCGTCTTGGACGAAGCGCAGAACACCACGCCGGAGCAGATGAAGATGTTCCTGACGCGGCTGGGTTTCGGCTCCCGCGCCGTGGTCACGGGCGACGTCACCCAGGTCGACCTGCCAAGCGGGCGGCACTCCGGGCTGCGCATCGTGCGCGACATCCTCACCGACATCGACGGGGTGGCGTTCTGCGAGCTGACCGGCCGCGACGTCGTCCGCCACCGGATCGTGCAGGAGATTGTCGAGGCCTACCGGGTCTTCGACGAGCAGCAACCCTGATGGCCGTTTTCGTCGCCGACGAGCAGACGCATCCCGTCGACCTCGACCGGCTGCGGCGCCTTGCCGGCTTCGTGCTGCACGACCAGCACGTGCCCGAGACCATGGAAGTGTCCGTGCTGTGCGTCGACCGGGACGCCATCGCGCTGCTCAACGCCCATCACATGGACATCGACGGGCCCACCGACGTCCTGGCCTTCCCCCTGGACCTGCCGGGGGAGAGCCGCAGCGGCGAGCCGGCGATCCTCGGCGACGTGGTGGTGTGCCCCGACGTGGCGGCCGAGCAGGCGCCGGCGCACGCGACCACGCCCGAGGCCGAGATCGACCTGCTGGTCGTTCACGGCCTGCTGCACCTGCTCGGCCACGACCACGCCGAGCCCGACCAGCGCGACGAGATGTTCGGGCTGACCGACCGGTTGCTGGCCGGCTTCCGCTCAGTTTCCGGAGCGACGCGGTGACCCCTTCCGACGTCTACGCGCTGATCGGAGCGTTCGGCCTCGTGCTGGCGGCCGCGTTCTTCGGCGCGGCGCAGACGTCGCTGTCGCGGATGAGCCTGCACAAGGCCCAGAAACTGGTCGACGAGCGGCGCCGCGGAGCCGAGCGCGTCGTGCGGCTGATGGAGGAGCCGGCCCGCACGCTGAACATCCTGGCGCTGCTCGTGCTCGTCGTGCAGGTGGTCGCCGTGGCGCTGGTCGCGGTGGTCGTGGCGCAGTACCTGGACGGCCGGCTGGCGGTCGCGGTCGTCGCCATCGTGGCCGCCGCTGCGCTGTTCGTCGGCGCCGAGGTTGCGCCCAAGACGCTGGCGGTGCAGCGCACCGAGGCGGTGGCGCTGCGGACATCCCGTTGGGTGCTGCTGTTCGCCCGGCCGCTGTCGCCGGTCGCCTCCCTGCTGATCTGGGCCGGCAACGTCATCGCCCCTGGCAAGGGGTTGAAACAGGGTCCGTTCGTCACCGAGGACGAGATCCGCGAGATGATCGACGTCGCCGAGTCCGACGAGGTGATCGAGGAGTCGGAGCGGGCGATGATCCACTCGATCTTCGAGCTGGGTGACACCGTCGTCCGCGAGATCATGGTGCCTCGACCGGACATGGTCACCGTGTCGGTGGACGCGTCGCTGGGCGAGGTCTTGGACACCATCCTGCGGGCCGGGCACTCCCGCGTGCCGGTGTACCGAGAGGAGCGCGATCAGATCTGCGGGCTCATCTACGCCAAGGACGTCCTGCGCCGGCTGCACGCCTCGGGCGACGAGGAGGGTCCGTGGGAGGACCTGCTGCGCAAGCCGTACTTCGTGCCCGAGCTCAAGCCCGTCGACTCGCTGCTGCGCGAGCTGCAGGCCGACAAGGTGCACCTGGCCGTCGTCGTCGACGAGTACGGCGCGACGGCTGGAATCGTCACCATCGAAGACATCCTCGAAGAGATCGTCGGGGAGATCGTCGACGAGTACGACCGCGAGGAGGCGCTGGTCGAGGAGCTGGCGCCTGACGCCTGGCGCCTGGACGCGCGGCTGCCGGTCGACGAGTTGAACGAGCTGCTCGACACCGACCTTCCCCGCCAGGAGTGGGACACCGTCGGCGGGCTGCTGTTCGGCCTGCTCGGGCATGTGCCAACACCGGG
This sequence comes from Actinomycetota bacterium, assembly GCA_030858865.1. GTDB lineage: Bacteria > Actinomycetota > Nitriliruptoria > Euzebyales > Egibacteraceae > JACCTL01. The sequence continues at coordinate 3,435 of JALZLF010000028.1, forward strand.
TGAGCGCATCGAGGTCGAGGGCGTCCGGCTGACCGCCGAGCGGGTACGGGGCCGGCGCATCGCCAAGGTGCTGGTCAAGCGCGTGCCGGTGAAGACGGGATGACAACGTTCGACGAGGCGGCCCTGCTCGAGGCCGCGCGATCCGCGCAGCGGCAGGCGTACGCCCCGTACTCCAAGTTCCGGGTCGGGGCCGCACTGCTGGTCGCCGACGGGCGCGTCTTCGCCGGAGCCAACGTCGAGAACGCCGCGTACCCGGCGACCATCTGCGCCGAACGCGTGGCGTTGCCGGCGGCAATCGTGGCGGGGGCGCGCGCGTTCACCGCGATCGCGGTGGTCGGCGACGGCGACGGCCCGTGTACGCCTTGCGGCATGTGCCGGCAGGTGCTGTTCGAGTTCGCCCCCGACCTCGTCGTTGTGGCGGCTGGGTCCGACGGGTCGGTCACGCGCTTCGTGCTCGGGCCCGACCTGCTGCCCGCCGGCTTCGGCCCCGACCGGCTGCTCCCCGATTGGTGATCGCGCCGGGCCTGCAGCCGGGGCGCGGCTAGGCTCGAGGTGATGCGGTCCGGGTTCTGCGCCATCGTTGGTCGCCCCAACGTCGGCAAGTCCACGCTGCTCAACGCCGCGGTGGGCCAGAAGGTGGCGATCACGACCCCCGTGCCGCAGACGACCCGGCACGCCATCCGCGGGGTGCTGCACCGCCCCGACCGCGACGGCGGCGTGCAGATCGTGTTCGTCGACACCCCAGGGCTGCACAAGCCCAAGACGCTGCTCGGCTCGCGGCTCAACGAGGTGGCGCGGGCGACGCTGTCCGACGTCGATGTCGTCGTCCTCATGGTCGACGGCTCCGCCGAGATCGGGCGTGGCGACGCCTACATCGCCGGGCTGCTGGCGGCCGTCGAAACGCCGGCGATCGCGGTGGTCAACAAGATCGACCGCATCACCAGGACACGGCAGCTGCCGCAGCTCGCCCGCGTCGCCGAGCTCGGGAACTTCGACGAGATCGTTCCGCTGTCGGCCGCGACAGGGGAGGGCACCACCACGCTGATCGAGCTCCTCATCGCGCGGATGCCCGAGGGCCCGGCCTACTTCCCGTCAGACCAGGTGTCCGACCAGTCGCCCGAGCAACTCGTCGCCGAGGTCATTCGCGAGAAGGCGATCACGCTCATGCGGGAGGAGGTGCCACACTCCATCGCCGTGACGGTCGACGAGTTCGGTCCGGGCGAGTCCGAGGGCGTCACGGCGATCTCGGCGACCCTGTACGTCGAACGCGATTCGCAGAAGGGCATCGTGATCGGCAAGGGCGGCGCGGTGCTGCGCAACATCGGCAGCCGCTCGCGAGAGGAGCTGCAACGCAGCCTCGACGCACGGATCTTCCTGAACCTGCGGGTCAAGCTGAGCAAGGAGTGGCAGCGCGACCCCAAGAAGCTGGAGCGGCTGGGGTACTGAGCGCCTCCACCCACCCGTTGAGCCGGTTGTTGCGCGACGCCGCCGCCGGTCGCTTCCCGCCACCCGACGGTGCGATCGCTGTGGTGGGCCAGCCACCCGGCCGGCTGGCAGCGGTGGTCGCGTTCACCGCCTCCCACGTCGTAGCCGCCGACATCGACCCCGACGAGATCGCCAGACGGTTGCCGCCGGGCGACCTGTCGGCACCGCTGAGCGCGGCGTTTCTGGGATGGCTCGGTCAGCGGATCGGCCGACCGCCGGGCAGCCTCGACGCCGTGCTGGTGGCGGCGTCCACCGGGCAGCCCGACGGCGACGCCCTGGTACCGATCGACGTTTCGGATCATCCGAGGGTCCTGCGCGCGCACCGCTACCGCGGCGACCTCCGCTTGCTGTCCGACCAGCAACGGCGGGCCGTCGTGGTGATCGGGCGAGGGCTGGCGGGACGCTGGGAGGTCAGCCTCGAGGTCGACCCGTCGCATCGCGGCGCGGGGTTGGGCCGCGCGCTGCTCACCGCGGCGCGCGGGGTGCTGCCACGGGGAGAACCGCTGTTCGCCCAGGTGGCACCCGGTAACGCGGCCTCTCTGCGGGCGTTCATTGCGGCCGGCTTCCTACCGATCGGCGCGGAAGTCCTGTTCGCCGAGCCCGACGCTGCAGCCTGCTCCAGAGTGGACACCGGCGGACCGCAAGGTGCACTCTGAGGGCGACCATGTTGCGCACCTATGTCGTCAACGGGATCGTCGTGATCGTCGCCACGGCGGCGGTGCTGGCAACGCTCAGCTTGCTGGTGCGCAACAACCCTCGACTGCGCCGCCACCTGGCCACCACCCCGCTGACGCTGGTGTGCGGCATCGCCGGCGCCGTGACCCTCGTTGTCAGCCTGATGATCCTGGCGGTGCTGATCGCGGTCCTGCTGGTCGGGGTCACCGTGACCGCCTGGTTCCCCCTCGACCTCACCTTCTAGCACCGGTGCTCGCGCGGCTGTCGGGCCTAGCCATGAGCGGGCGGAGGACGACGTAGCCTGGCGGTTCCATGGCGCTGTACCGCGAGCAGGGTGTCGTCCTGCGCACCTACAAGTTGGGCGAGACCGATCGGATCGTCCATCTGCTGACGCAGGGCCGGGGCAAGGTGCGAGCCGTGGTCAAAGGTGTGCGGCGGCCGGGGTCACGGTTCGGAGGGCGGTTGGAGCCGTTCAGCCATGTCGACCTGCAGCTGTACTCAGGGCGCAACCTCGACATCGTCACGCAGGCCGAGCTGATCACCTCCTTCGCCGCGGTCCGCGCCGACTTCGCCCTGTCGGCCTGCGGGTCGACCATGGTCGAGGCCGTCGACCGCGTGGCGCAGGAAGACGAGCGCGCCAACTCGCTGGTGCTGCTGCTGCTGGCCGGCCTGCGCGCCCTGACCCGGGAGCCGTCGCTGCCGTCGGTGGTCCTCGACGCCTTCCTGCTGCGGCTGGCTTCGGTCGCCGGCTACCACCCGTACCTGGACGCCTGCGCCGCGTGCGGAACTCCGGGGCCCCACCGGGTCTTCGGGGTGGCCGCCGGCGGGGTGCTGTGCCCGTCCTGCGCGCCGCCTGGCAGCCGCCCGTTGGACGCCTCGGCGCTGGCGCTGCTGAGCCAGCTGGCCGGAACGGGATGGGACGGGCTTGACGCCGCCGCGGCCGAGCCTCGAGCCCGCCGCGCCGCGGCCGCCCTGGTCCACAGCTTTTTGACCTACCACCTCGGCCGGCCGTTGCGGGCCTGGGAGCTGGTGCCCCGGTGACCCAGGACGTCGCCGACCTCGACCGGGCGCGCCTGCCCGCCCACGTCGGCATCATCATGGACGGCAACGGCCGCTGGGCCGCGGCGCGTGGCTTGCCGCGCAATGCGGGCCACGAACACGGCGAGTCCGCCCTGTTCGACACCGTCGAGGGCGCCTTGCAGCTGGGGCTGCGGTGGCTGACCGTCTATGCCTTCTCCACCGAGAACTGGAAGCGGCCGCCCTCGGAGGTCGCCTTCCTGCTGAACTTCAACCGCGACCTGCTGCTGCGCCGCGCCGACGAGTTGGACGCGCGCCAGGTGCGTGTGCGCTTCATCGGCCGGCGCCGCCGTCCGGTTCCCCGGCGGCTGGTCGACATGATCGAGTCCACGGAGGCCCGGACCGCACGGCACCGCCGCCTGACCCTGCAGGTGGCCTTCAACTACGGCGGTCGCGCTGAGCTCGTCGACGCCGCCCGGCGCATCGCCAGCGACGTCGCCGAGGGACGGCTGCGACCAGACAAGGTCAGCGAGAAGTCCATCCAGGCGCGGTTGTACGAACCGGAGGCACCTGACGTGGACCTGCTGGTGCGCACCTCCGGTGAACAGCGGCTGTCCAACTTCATGCTGTTCCAGGCCGCCTACGCCGAGCTCGTCTTCACCAGCGTGCTGTGGCCGGAGTTCCGCCGCGGCGAGCTGTTCGCCGCGGTCGCGGAGTTCCAACGTCGCCAGCGTCGATTCGGCACGGTGTAGGTGGCCTCAGCGGGCTTAGCTCCCCCCGTTCCCTGGGTAACCCAGGACCTACAGACAAAAGGAGCGATTCATCATGGCTAACGAACTGTCCGGCAAGACCGTCGCGTTCCTCGTCGCCCCCGAGGGCGTCGAGCAGGTCGAGCTGACCGAGCCGTGGGAAGCCGTCAAGCAGGCTGGCGGCAGGCCACAGCTGATCTCCACCGACTCAGGCGAGATCCAGGCCTTCAACCACCTCGACAAGGCCGACACCTTCCCCGTTGACCGCACGGTGAGCGAGGCCGGCCCCGACGACTTCGACGCGCTGGTGCTGCCCGGCGGCGTTACCAACCCCGACTTTCTGCGCACCGACCGTGACGCGGTGGCGTTCGCCAAGTCGTTCTTCGAGCAGAACAAGCCGGTGGCTGCGATCTGCCACGCCCCCTGGACGCTGGTCGAAGCCGACGTCCTGCGCGGTCGCACCGTGACCTCGTGGCCGAGCCTGCAGACCGACATCCGCAACGCCGGCGCCACCTGGGTCGACGAGGAGGTCGTCACCGACAAGAACCTGATCACCAGCCGCAAGCCCGACGACCTCAAGGCCTTCTGCGCCACGCTGGTCGACGCCTTCGCCGCTTCGGCCTAACCCATCTCGGTCTAGCCCCCACCCCGGGGTGGTGGGCATCCGCTACCGAATCGGTACTGGATCCACACCACCCCGGGGTTCAGGTGGCCGGAGTGAGCAGCTGGTCGACCGGGGCGTAGTCGTCGGTCAGGACCTGTGCGCCGCCGATGAATGCCTCCAGCCGCGCGGATGTGGCCACATCGTCGTCGTCACCGCGCTGGCGGTTCCGCGACTGGATGGCTTCGACGTCGATGGGGACGTCGGAGCCCACCAGCACGAAGTTGCCTCCCTCCTGGCGGTCTATGCGCCGAGGTGGGGCGATCACGGCCACATGGTCGAAGACCACGCGCAGCGTGGCGGCTTCGGCTCGGGCGAACCCCAGCGGTGGGTAGTCGATCAAGTTGATCGCGTAGGTGCCGCCAGGTTTCAGCGTGCGGCGGATGCCTTCGGTGAACTCCCGAGTCGCCAGATGCCACGGCACGGCCTGGCCACCGAAGGCGTCGCCGATCACCAGGTCGTAGGCCGCGTCGGGCTGCTCGCGTAGGCCCAGCCGCGCGTCGCCGACGCGCACGCGCAGGTCGGGCCCCGTCTGCAGGCCGAGCTCATTGCGCGCGATCCGCACCAGCGTCGGGTCCAGCTCCAGCACCAGGCTGGACGAACCCGGCCTTGTCGCCGCGATGTAGCGGGGCAGTGAGAACCCGCCCCCGCCGACGTGCAGGACGTCCAGGGGTTCCTGTTCAGCAGCGATCGTCGCGATGACATCGCCCATGATCTGGGCGTAGCTGAACTCCAGGTACGTGGGATCGTTCAGGTCGACGTAGCTGTGGCGCAGCGTGTCGAGCACAAGGGTCCGGCCCGACGGTCGCTCGGGGTCGGCCACAACGCGGGCGCAGAAGTAGGCGCTCTCGAACTCACAGACCGACACGGAGACGATGGTCAGCAGCCCGCCGACGCCGGCGAGCACCAGTGGCAGCAGCAGCGAGGGCCCCTGGCGGCGCCCGAGCAGCAACCAGCACATCAAGCCGACAGCGATCAGCACGATGCCGACCGCGATGACGATCGGGCGGGTAGGCAGCGCGGCCACCAGCAGGAAACCGGTGACGAAGGTGCCGAGGATCGCCCCCGCCGTCCCGAGTGCCGACAGGCGGCCAACGACTCGACCCGTCTGGTCGAGGTCGCCCAGCTGCAGCTTGACCACCGTTGGGCTCACCGCCGACAGCACCGTTGCCGGTGCGAAGAAGCCGACCAGCGCCAAGGTTACGATGGCCACGGGACCCGCGCCGAGGTTGGTGCCGCCGACCAGCCGGATGCTGGGGATCGTGCACAGCGCCAGCGCACCACCCAGCACCAGCATCGGGCCCAGGATGCGGCGCGGATCCGTCCGATCGGCCAGCCGCCCTCCGTACCAGGTTCCCAGCGAGATCCCGGCCAGCACCACGCCGATGATGCCGGTGTAGGTCTCAAGGGTCACCCCGACGTAGGGTGCGAGCAGTCGCCCGGCCAGGATCTCCAGGACCAGAACGGCCGCGGACACGAAGAAGACGAGCGCGCCGGCGGCGAGGGAGGGCATGGCGGCCAGTATGCCGAGGACCACCGCCTCGTCAGCACCCGACGACCCTCGGTTCTCGCGACCGCCGCCCACCACCGCCGACCTGCAACGCTGGGCGCGGTGGCACCTGGCTGCCCAGGCCGCAGCCTGCGCACCGCTGTACGCCGAGCTGCTGGGACGCGCCGCCGACGACGTGCGAGCCGAGGGTCCCGCCTAGGACGTGCTGGCGTCCCACACCACCCGCGACCCCGGCGATGCGCTGGGGTTGCGCCTGATGGCGGCGGTGCACCATCTGGTGCTGACGGGCGAAGCTCCACGGCTGGCCGTCCACTATCCGTCGGTCGGGGGCGATGCCGGACCGCGAGGTGTCTGGGACGCCTTTCGCGGAGTGCTCGTCGAGCACCGCGATGCCTTCCGCGAGCTGGTGGGACGTCCGTGTCAGACCAACGAGGTCGGTCGCAGCGCGGCCCTGGCACCCGCCTTCCTGCATCTCGCCGCGACCACCGGACGACCGCTGCGGCTGCTGGAGGTCGGTGCCAGCGCGGGGCTGAGCCTGCGCTGGGACCAGTACCGCTACGCCGACGACTCGTCCTGTGGACCCGCTTGGGGTGACCTCGCCTCACCCGTGCGCATCACCGGCTCCTGGCAGGTGCCAGCGGCGCTGACCGCTGTTGCGCCGACGGTTGTGGAGCGTCGTGGCTGCGATCCGCGGCCGATCGACCTGACGAGCGGGCACGGCCGCCTGTCGGTCATGGCGCCGGTGTGGGCCGATCAGCGCCATCGCTTCGCGCGCCTGCGGAGCGCCATGGCGGTCGCCGAACGGGTCCCCGCGCCCGTGGACGCGGCAGGTGTCGGCGACTGGCTGCCCGCGCCAGCTGGAGGCTGCGGTGCCAGGCAGCACGACGGTCGTGTTCCACTCTGTGGTGTGGCAGTACCTGGATCGCGGCGACCGGACCGCACTGCGCGACGGGCTGGCTGCCGCGGGCCGTGACGCGACGCCAGCGACCCCGCTGGCCTGGCTGCGACTGGAACCGGAAGCCGACGTCCGGGCCCTCGTCCTGCGGCTCACGCGTTGGCCCGGCGGCGTCGAGCAGGTGCTGGGCAGCAGCGCCCCCCACGGTCCGCCGGTCCGCTGGCGACCCGCCCCCGAGCAGTCTCGTGCTTGGCTCGGTGCCTGACCTCGGCGCCTGACATGGGCGCTCGCGATGCCGGCCGCCCGCCGGGCGAACGCAGGACTGAAGTACGCTCGCTGCGATGACCACCCTGCTGCCGGCGCCGAGCTCGTTGGACGACGTGACGGCGTCGGACCTGGCGCTCCGGCGTTTCCTGCACGGCCTGGCCGGCGTGGACCAGGTGGGAGCCGAGGCCCGCGCCGCCGCGCTGGCCACGCGCTCGATCAAGCGCGAGGCCAAGGGTTGGGCGCTGGACATGGCCATCCGCATGACCGATCTGACCACGCTGGAGGGCGCCGACACCCCGGGCAAGGTCCGGGCGTTGTGCGCCAAGGCGCTGCGACCCGATCCCAGCGATCCGCAGGTGCCCTCCGTGGCGGCGGTCTGCCTGTACCCCGACCTGGTCGCAACCGCCGTGCAGGCACTGAACGGCGGTGACACGCGTATCGAGGCCAGCGGGGCCGGCGAGGCCAGCGGGGCCGGCGAGAGCGGCGAGGCCGTCGAGGACGGTGGTCGACGGCGGGTCAAGGTGGCGTCGGTGGCCACGGCCTTTCCGTCGGGCCGTGCCGCGCTCGCCACCAAGCTGGTCGACGTCGGCGACGCCGTGGCAGCGGGGGCCGACGAGGTCGACATGGTCATCGACCGCGCCGCGTTCCTGATCGGCGGCTACAGCCAGGTGCTCGACGAGATCCGCCAGGTCAAGGCGGCGTGCGGGCGCGCGCACCTGAAGGTGATCCTGGAAACGGGCGAGCTGGCCACCCTGGACAACGTCCGGCGCGCGTCCTGGCTTGCGCTGCTCGGGGGTGCCGACTTCATCAAGACCTCGACCGGCAAGGTCGGCCCGGCGTCGACGCCTGCCGTGGTGCTGGTGATGCTTGAAGCGGTGCGCGACTTCGCGGACGCAACCGGCGGCGCCGTGGGCGTCAAGGCGGCCGGAGGAATCCGCACCGCCAAGGACGCCGTGCGCTACCTGGTGCTGGTCAACGAGACCGTCGGCGGCGACTGGCTGACCCCGGACCGCTTCCGCTTCGGTGCCTCCAGCCTGCTGAACGATCTGCTGATGCAGCGCACCAAGCTGCGCACCGGCGCCTACGCCGGCCCCGACTACTTCACCCTGGACTGACGGATCATGAGCCAGTGGGACTACGCCCCGGCGCCGGAGTCGCGCGAGCTGGTGTCGCTGCGCTCCTCCTACGGTCTGTTCATCGACGGCGCCTTCACCGCGCCCGCCGAGGGCGGCGCCTTCAAGACCGTCAACCCGGCCACCGAGGAGGTGCTCGGGGAGGTGGCCGAGGCCGGCGCGGCCGACGTCGACCGTGCCGTGGCAGCGGCTCGGCGTGCCCAGACCGAGGTCTGGGGCCCGATGCGGCCCGCCGA
>JALZLF010000154.1 GCA_030858865.1 Actinomycetota bacterium
GGACGCCTGGCGGCGGGTCCGCCGCAACCCCGCCGCATGGGTCGGCGCGGGGCTGTTGTTGTTCTTCGTCATCTGCGCGGTCTTCGCTCCGGTCCTGGCTCCCTACGGCCCGCTGGAGCGGGTGGGATCGCTGGCCGCCGTCCCGCCAGGGCCGACCGCCGAGCATCTCTTCGGGCTGGACGAGCAGGGGCGCGACGTGCTGTCGCGGATCATCTTCGGCGCCCGCCTGTCGTTGCTCGTCGGCGTCGTCTCCGTGGCGATCGGGCTGTCGTTTGGCCTCGTCCTCGGCGCCGTCTCGGGCTACTTCGGCGGACGGGTCGACGGCGTCATCATGCGCTTCATGGACCTGATGCTGTCCATCCCCGGCTTCCTGCTGGCCATCGGGCTGGTGACGCTGCTGGGCCGGGGCCTGTTCCAGATCATGTTCGCGATCGGGGTGACCACGGTGCCGATCTTCGCGCGGCTGCTGCGGGGGTCTATCCTGGCTCAGCGGGAAGCCGACTACGTGCTGGCCGCGCGCTCCGTGGGCACGCCAGGGTTCCGGCTGCTGACCGTGCACATCCTGCCCAACTCGATCGCGCCGGTGATCGTGCAAGCCACCCTGGCGATGGCGACCGCGATCATCGACGTCGCCGGACTGAGCTTTCTGGGTCTGGGACCCAACGATCCGGGGTTGCCCGAGTGGGGGAAGTTCCTGGCCGAGAACGCGGCGCGGCTGCAGAACTCCGCGCACCTGGTCTTCTTCCCCGGCTTCGCCGTGGTGTTCAGCGTGCTGGCCTTCAACCTGCTCGGCGACGCGTTGCGCGAGGCCATCGATCCGAAGCTGAGGGCCTGATGTCGCCCGACAGCCCAAGGTTCGACTGCTCAAGGTTCGACTGCTCAAGGTTCGACTGCCTCTTGGTGGCGAGCTGACCATGCCCTTGCTGGAAGTGCGCGACCTGCAGGTGCGTTTCTCCACGCGGGGCAAGACGGTGTACGCGGTCAACGGGATCTCGTTCGATCTGGACCCCGGTGACACCCTCGGCATCGTCGGGGAGTCGGGCTGCGGCAAGAGCGTGTCGGCCCTGGCGATGCTCGGCATCCTGCCCAAGCCGGCCGGTCGCGTCAGCGGCGGGCAGGTCGTGTTCGAGGGCGAGGACCTGCTGACGTTGCCCGACGACCGCCTGCGGCACATCCGAGGCAACGACATCGCCATGGTCTTCCAGGATCCGATGACGTCGTTGAACCCGGTCCTGACCGTTGGTCGGCAGCTGACCGAGGCGCTGCGGACCCACCTGGACATGGACAAGAAGGAGGCTACCGGGGAGGCCGGCTCGCTGCTGGAACGCGTCGGTATCCCCGACGCCCGCCAACGGCTGCGCGACTATCCCCACCAGTTCTCCGGCGGCATGCGTCAGCGTGTTGGCATCGCGATGGCGATCGCGTGCCGGCCCAAGGTGCTCATCGCCGACGAGCCGACCACGGCGCTGGACGTGACAATCCAGGCGCAGATCCTGGAGTTGCTGCGCACCCTGGTCCGCGAGGAGGACATGGCGCTGATCCTGGTCACTCACGACCTGGGGGTGGTGGCCGGGGTCTGCGCCCGGACGCACGTGATGTACGCCGGGCGGTTCGTCGAGACCGCCCCCACCACGGAGCTGTTCGCCAACCCCAAGCACCCGTACACCGTCGGCCTGCTCAAGTCGGTGCCGCGTCTTGACGCGGCACGCAAGCAACGACTGGACCCGATCGCCGGGGCGCCTCGGGACCAGACGAGCGAACCCACGGCGTGCGCCTTCGCCCCGCGCTGCACCTATGCCACCTCGGAGTCGTGGGAGCAGCTGCCGGTCCTGCGAGAGCTGGACGGCGCGAACGGCGCGGCCGCGCACCGGGTGGCGTGCTGGAACCCGGTCCCAGACCAGGATCTTGTCGCCGCCGGCATCCGCCAGGCCCCCGCCGGTCAGCAGACGGGCGATGAGCCAGGTCAGGAGCGGCAGGCGTGACCGACACCCAGCCGGTGGACGCCGCCACCCGCCAGGACACCGACCTGGTCAGCGTCGTCGACCTGAAGGTGCACTTTCCCAGCAACGACGGCTTGTTCTTCGGGCGCAAGGGCAATCCCATCCGGGCGGTGGACGGGGTCAGCTTCACCATCCGGCGCGGGGAGACGCTGGGTCTGGTCGGCGAGTCGGGCTGCGGCAAGACGACCGTGGGACGGACGCTGCTGCGCCTGTACGACCCGACCGCCGGGCGGATCCTGTTCGAGGGTGAGGACATCGCGTCGCTGTCGGGTCGGAACCTGCGGCGGCTGCGTCGCCGCATGCAGATGGTGTTCCAGGATCCGTACTCCTCGCTCAATCCTCGACAGAACGTCGCTAACATCGTCTCCGAGCCGCTGCGGGTCCACGGCCTTGCGAAGGGCAGCGAAGCCGACCGCAGGGTCCACGAGCTGCTCGACATCGTCGGGCTGCCGGCTGCCGCCGCCAACCGCTACCCCCACGAGTTCTCCGGCGGGCAGCGCCAGCGCATCGGATTGGCACGCTCCCTGGCCGTCAACCCGGACCTCATCGTTGCCGACGAGCCCGTGTCCGCCCTGGACGTCTCCATCCAGGCGCAGGTCATCAACCTGCTGGAAGACCTGCAGAGCAACCTCGGGCTGACCTACCTGTTCATCGCCCACGACCTGGCTGTCGTGCGCCACATCTCCGACCGCATCGCGGTGATGTACCTCGGTACCATCGTGGAGGTCGCTCCCTCCGACGAGCTGTACGCGCGCCCGCTCCACCCGTACACCAGAGCGCTGCTGTCGGCGGTGCCGATCCCGGACCCCGCCGTCGAGGCGAGCCGGGAGCGGATCATCCTGACCGGCGACCTGCCGTCACCGGCCAACCCGCCGTCGGGCTGCCGCTTCCACACCCGTTGCCCGTACCGCCAGCCGACGCGCTGCCACGACGAGGTGCCGGCACTGCGCCAGCTGATCGCGGGCCACACCGCCGCCTGCCACTGGGCCGAAGACATCGACAGCGGAACGATCCAACCGCGGCAGGACGCGGTGGCGGCCCCGCTGGGAGGCCATCCGGACCACGCGGCCGCCCGCCGCGTGGTCTAGCCGCGTGAGCGACGGCGACACCGGGCCGGTAGCCCTGTCGCGGGGAGCGCGTACGGCTGCCCGCCTGCGCCAGTCCGCCCGCGAGGCGTTCGACGAGCTCGGCTGGCAGGCAACACGTGTGGAAGACATCGTGGTGCGGGCCGGGGTCAGCCACGGCACCTTCTACACCTACTACGAGAACAAGGCGGCGGTGCTCGCCGATCTGGTACGGGCCGCGCAGGCCGACTTCGTGGCGCTGGCGTCCGCGCCGTGGAAGGCCGACGACGTGCGGGGAGCGCTGGAGCGAATCATCGGCGGCTTCCTCGACCGCTACACCGAGGACCGCGTCGTGATGCGCACCTGGTTGCAGGCTTCGCGTGAGGAGCGCAGCTTTGCCGACCTGTACCTGGAGTCACGGGCGCTGTTCGTGCGCCGCGTCGCCGACAACGTTGCTGCCGCCGTGGCGGTGTCAGGGCGGCAGGGGGGGCCGCCGGCACTGACCATGGCTTCCGCGCTGGTGGCGATGGTGGAACACTTCGCCTACTGCTGGGCGGTGCTCGGTGAGGAACACGAGCGCGGCGACGCGGTCGACGCCCTGGTGCTGGTGTGGGGCTCGACCCTCAACGAGCTGGCCGGATTCGAGATGGTATGAGGGAACCGGGATGGCCGACGCACACGTTCGCTGGGTGATGGCGGATCGCCCATGAGGCTGCGGCCCCCGACCGCCGCCTGGACGAAGGCGCCCGCCCGGCTGCTGCGCCTGCCGACGCTTGGTGCGGCGGTGGCGGCGGGCGCTCTGGTGCTGGCGCTGGCGACCGCGTCCGCGCCGCTGTTCCTGGCCTCGGCCGGCAACGCGGCGGTCACGCTGTCACTCCAGGACGTGACCGCTGAGGCGGCGGGATTGACCGTTGAGACCGCAGGCGTGCCCGACCGCCAGACCTTCCGGCCCGCCGACGCGGCGCTGCGCGAGGCGGTCGCCGGCGTCGGGCGTCTGGCCGAGCCCACCCTGTTCGGCCTGGCGTCGGTCTTCGGGGCATCCGCCAACGGTGAGGAGGCACGTGCGCGGATGCTGACGCGCGACGGCTTTCGCGAGCACATCGAGGTGATCGAGTCCGCGCCGGGCACCCGGGGGGTGTGGCTGCCCGACTCGCTGGCCGATCAGCTGGGTCTGGAGGCGGGGGACACGCTGACGCTGGGCTTCGGTGAGCAGGACGCCCAGGCTCCGGTCGCCGGCATCTACGTCGACCTGCGGTCGGCTCCGCTGCCACCGTATTGGCAGCCGCTGGGGCCGCTGTTCACCGCACGCGACACCGAGGGCATCGAACCGCCGCCGCCCCCGATGCTGCTCGCCGACGTCGCCGCCTTCCTGTCCGCCGGCCGGGTCCTGCCTCCGGCGTTCTTCCGCTGGCAGGCGCCGCTCGAGTTCGCCGATCTGACCCTGCCGCAGCTGCGGGCGGCACGCGCGCGGCTTGACCGTATCGATGTCGACGTCGCCGACCCCGGCACGCCGCTGGGTCAGCCGTTCGACGAGCTGAGCGCCTACGGCCCACCCGAGACGCGCAGCGTGCTCGCCGCGGTCGCGGGTGAAGTCGACGAAACGGATGCGGTGCTGCGCAGCCCGGTGTCGCTGCTGTCGCTGGCCGGCCGCGCGGTCGCCCTCGTGGTCGTGGCCGCGGCGGCGGCGTTCGCCGCCCAGCGCCGCCGGGTCGAACACCAGGTGCTGACGGCGGCCGGCGAGACGCCATGGGCCGCGGGATCCAGGGCGGGCGTCGAGGCGCTGCTGCCGGTGCTGCTCGGCGCTGGTGCCGGCCTGGCCTTGGCGGCGTGGACGGTGAACCTGCTCGGGCCGGGCTCCCCCGCTGACGCCGCGGTGCGGGCCGGCGCGGTTCGCGCGGTGCTTGGCAACGTCGCGTTGGCCGTGGTGATCTTCGCCGTGGTGACGCCCGTCGCCGCGCGCCGAGGACAAGCCAGCGCCGCGGCCGCGCCGGGCAGGCGGCTGGCCGCCCGGCTGCTCTGGGAACCGGTGGTGCTGGCGCTGGCGGCGGCCTCCTACTATGAGGTGGTGTCAGGTGCCGGCGCCGTCGCCGTAGAGCTGGGGTCGCCACCGCGAATCGACGCCCTGGTGCTCGCCTTCCCGCTGCTGTTCATCGCGGGTTGCGCCGGCCTGGCC
>JALZLF010000021.1 GCA_030858865.1 Actinomycetota bacterium
TGGATAGCCTGCCGCGTCATGCTCAGCCGGATCTCGCCCGTGGAACGACGCCTCGTGACCGTGGCGGGCGTGGTCCTTGCGGTGTTCAGCGTCGTGCTGGCGCTGTTCCCCGGCGTGGAGGGGATCCCGCTGTGGGCCCGCGTGGCGATCGGCGCCTTCTGGCTGCTGGGCACCCTGCTCCTGCGACGCGGGGCCAGCCGTCAGCAGGACCAGCTCGACGAGCTGCTGGAGCCGCCGCTGGAACGCCGCGACCTGCAGCGCAGGGTGGCAGGCGCCCGGCTGATTCCCGCGCTGCTGGCCAACTCGGGGTTCCCGGCCCACTACGAGTTCCGGCTCTACCTCCTCGACGCCGACGAGGACCGGCTGCTGCCCAGCTACGAACCGGAGGGTTCGCCGTCGTCGACCGGCTGGGCCGTCGGCCAGGGCGTGACCGGCCGAGCATGGCAGACCGGCGAGTACGACGCGGCGCGCGGCGAAGCACTGGTCGATCCTGGCTATGGCTTGGATGCGGAGCAACGCCAGCGCTACGCCGAGCTTCAGGTGGTCGCCGCGATGCCGGTCCGCTCGGCGCGCAACGAGGTGATGGCCATCCTCACCGGCTCCAGCACCACCGACGACGGCAGGCTGACCTCTCCGGACGGCAAGGACCGCCACGCCGAGCTGGCCGACGTGCTGGCCCGCGTGCTGATCGACATCCTGCAGGTGGCGGGTGACTAGCGCTGCTGATCCGGTCGGGCGGCCACCACGCATGGTTTCCCCGGAGTTCGGTTACGCTGTGTGCAGCGAGCACAGGAGTACGGACATGCCGAAGCTGCCAGTTGGATCCCAGGCCTACTCCGTCGAGCAGGCCGACGCGGCGCTGCGGCGCGCCGCCGAACGGGAGCGCAACACCGTGCGGATCACCGCCGGCCAGCGTCGTGCGCTGGCTGAGCGCAACGGGCACGACTCCTCGCACAAGCCCCGCTAGCCCGGGGCGCCCACTCCGAGCACGCCCTCACGCCGCGACCAACCTCACAATGCGGCTACATCCACCATGCAGATGTAGGGGTGCGCTTCTGTCCGAGGCGAATCGCAAGGCCATATGCGGCCTCTAGACCCGCGACGACAATCATCAAGATGTTCCCTATATACGCGAAACCTGTGGGAGTCAGCGCAGCGGCTGTGGCGCACAGCGCCGCGAAGCCATGGCGGTTGCGTCTAGAAAGCGGTGGTACCGCAATCGCCGCAGTCATTCCCACGGTGCCCGAGGTTACGATGAACGCCTGATTCCACCCAGAGAACTCAGGCCAAGCCGTCAAGGCAAACCATAGTCCCACTCCCACTGTCACGGCTGCGGCACAACCTTCGAAGCCGAGAAGGACTGTCCGGCCGCGTGGCAACAAGCTCCGCGCAGTGCCCCCCCTTGGCGTGGTGTCCATCCCGTCGCCTCCTGCTGTCAAGGAGTTGGCCGAGCCGTGCGGCATTGGGCCCACACCCTCGCTGCGGAGTGAGTGCCAGTGCAGACTCGATTCATCCTGTTTCCCAGCGTATCCACCATCCCTGTAGCCGGTGTTGCGGTTGTCCAGTGAGCCGCACCCGACCGTGCGGGATCAGCGTCACGGCGCCACGGGATCGGGCATCGCGCGCCGCCCCTCGGTAGCCGTCAGCCACACGCCCCCCAGGATCAGCGGCCCGCCGGCCCAGAACAGCGAACTCGGTGTCTCGGCCAGCAGGAAGTAGGCCAGGGTGGTCGAGGCGACCGGCTCGGCGAGCACCACGACCGCGACCACCGTCGCCGAGACCGTCGACAGCACCGTGTTGAACACGGTGTGGCCCAGCAGTTGCGGGCCGACCACCAGCCCAGCGATCGCCAGCCACGTCGTACGGTCGTAGTTCACCAGCTCGGCGCCGGTCAGCAGGCAGGCGACGAGCAGCACACCCGCGGCGACGCCGTAGACGACACCGGCGTAGAGGCTGACCGGCAGACTCTGGCGCGCAAGCCGCCCGATCAGCAGGTAGCCGGCCACCAGCGCCGCTCCGGCGAAGGCCAGACCGTCGCCCAGCAGCGCCCGCCCCCCAAGGTCGGCGTTCCCGAGGTCGGCGACGCCGACGATCGCCGCTCCACCGGTCGCCAGGGCGATGCCGGCCCACGTCCGCCGCGACGGGGACTCGCCCAGGAATCGCGCCGCGCCGGCGCCAACGAACAGCGGCGCCATGGTGACCAGCACCGCGGTGGAGGCGACCGTCGTGAGCGACAGGGCGGTGATGAAGCAGGCGAAGTGGCCGGCCAGCAGGACGCCGGACAACCCCAGCTGCCGGCGTTGGGTTGGCTGCAGCGGTCCACCAGCGCGCCATGCCCGTGCCGCGAAGGGCGCCAGCGCCAGGGCGCCCAGCGCGCAGCGCCAGAACGCCAGCGCCAAGGCCGGTGCGTCGGCAACGCGAATCAGGATCGAGGCCGTCGACGCGGCCAGGACGCCGACGACGAGCGCGGGGAAGGTGAATCGCGAAGCGGGGGGTCGCGGCATGCCCCCGGCTATACTCCGTCGCGGCCCGTACCCTCAACTCGGGGCGCGGCGGCCCTTCTGACACACGACGCTCACCCCGACCCAAGGACGCAAGCGGATGGTCCGCGCCGACCTGCGCAACGCCCTCGTGCTCGACCGTGAGATCTTCGAGGCGAGCCGGGTCGACGCATCACTGCTGGATCCCGTGGTGCGCGTCGAAGGAGCGCTGCCGGGCAAGGCACGGCCGATCACGGTGCTGCGCGAGTACCAGGGGCCGCAGGGGCGCAGCATCGAGTTCTTCGAGCTCAGCGACGCCAGCGGCCGGCTGTTGTTCCGCTCCCGGCTGCGCCAGGTGCAGCTGACCGGCGAGATGTTCGAGGACCGCTTTGTCGACGTGGTCTCAGGCGTACGCATCGAGCGCAGCGAAGAGCACACGATGCGCTTCTTCGTCAACGACGCCGAGATCGGCTCGATCCCGGTCTTCATCGAGTCGGGGCTCGGCGGCGATCCCGCCGTGGCGGCCCGCGAGACGTTCAACAAGGCGCTGAGCAAAGGCGCCGTGCTGTGGGTCGGCGTCGAGCAGCCGCCAGCGCGCAAGCGGCCGGCCGCCACCCACACCCAGCCGGTCTGGTACGTGTGGACCGACGGCAAGGTCTTCGTGCTCGACGGGCCCTCCGAGCAGCAGGTGCCTGGCCTGCCAACCGCCGACTCGGTGGAGCTGACCGCCCGCTCCAAGGACCTGCGCAGCCGCGTGTCCAAGGTGCCGGCGAAGGTGCGGGTCATCCCGTCCGACGACCCGCGCTTCGAAACGATCGCGAGGATGGCGCTGGGCCGGCGACTCAACCTGCGCGACGGCGACGGCGCGCTACAGCGTTGGCGCGGCGACTGCGTCCTGTTGGAGCTGGATCCCTACTTCGGCGAAGAACGCGCCGCCGCCGCGTCGGCCGCCGTCGAAGCCGCCGCCACACCGGAGGCGGCCGAGGCGACACCGGGTGCCGCCGCGCGGGAAGAGGACATCCACGTCGAGGCCCAGGTCGACCAGGCCGTGTACGACCAGCTGATCGCCGATGGGAAGAGCGAGCGCGTCGCCAGGGCCAAGGCCAAGGCCGCCTACGTCCGCGCCGAGAAGGCCCGCATCCGCGCCGAGCGCGCGGAGGCCGTCAGCTCCTGATCGCCGTTCTCGCCTGGCGCCGGCGCCACAGCAGCAGGCTTGCGACTGCCAGGGCCAGCAGTCCACCCACCGCCCCCGCGACCACCGCCCGCCACAGCTGCCGCGGGCGCGTGCCGACCGCCCTGATCCGCACCGACTCGCCGGGGGTCACCGGCCAGGTCAGTGTCGCCGCCTCGCGGACCGGCGCGGACGTGGACACGACCTCTCCGGGCAGGCGCAGGCGCACCCGGTAGTCCAGGGCTTGGTTGTCGCGCAGGAGGCGCACGGCACCGCGGCGGGTCAGCCCGTAGTCGGCCACGGCGCGAGTTGGCACCAGGCCCGCGCCACCCACCACCCGGATCTCGTCGGCGGTCACGGTCAGCTGCAGCGGTTCGAGCAGCCGGACCTCGTCGGCGTCAAGCGCCGCGGACAGGTCGGCCGTCAGCGACTCCAGCTGTGCGGGGTCGGCGAAGTCCACGGCAACGGCCACCGTACGGCTGCCGTCGGCTGCCGTCGAGTCGGTCGTGACCCAGCCGTCAGCGGCCAGGCGCCGGCCCGCTGCGGCCACGTCGGCCAGGGGGTCGGCCCCGGCCTCGGCGGCACGCCGCAGCAGCGCCCGGTCCGCGGCGACGCCGACCCGCAGCCTGCCCGCTCCATGGGACTCGATGTCGACGACGACACTCACCCGCAGCTGACAGCCTGCCAGCAGCACCGCGCACAGCGGCCAGACGAGGGCTTGCGCCCCCCGGAAGCGTCGCATGCGCCGATGAGCCTGACTGGTCCGGTAAAGCGGGGGGCGAAGCGTACCGAAGCAGACGGGTGATGACCCAGACCGCGTCCGCTTCGCAACCCACCCGCGTCCGCCGGCGCATCGGCGAGCTGCTGATCGACGACGGCGTGGTGACAGCCGAGCAGCTGCAGGAAGCCCTGCGCAACGCCAAGGTGGTCGACGGGCGTCGCGAGCGGCTCGGGCAGACCATTGTTCGGCTGGGCTTCACCAGCGCGGACAACGTGGGTCGTGCCCTGGCCCGTCAGCTGCATCTCGAGTACTACAGCGGCGACGCGCTGCCCATCAACGACGCCTTGATCGCCCAGGT
Source organism: Actinomycetota bacterium (assembly GCA_030858865.1). Lineage (GTDB taxonomy): Bacteria > Actinomycetota > Nitriliruptoria > Euzebyales > Egibacteraceae > JACCTL01. The sequence goes on from JALZLF010000021.1 coordinate 4,731, forward strand.
GCCTTCCGGCCTGGCGGAGCGCCACAGCCTGCTGCCCATCGGCTCGGAACCCGATGGGACGCTGCTCGTCGCCTGCGCCGATCCGACCAACATCGTCGCGCTGGACGATGTGCGACTGGCCTCCGGCGCTCGCCGGGTACGCGCACTGGTCGCCTCCTTCACGCTGATCGAGGCGGCGCTGCGAAAGGCCTACGGCTTCGACCAGCGCGCCGGCGAGCTGATCGACGCCATGGAGGCCGACCGTGACGATCCCGGCGCTGACCTGGCCCTGGCGACCGTCACCGAGGACGCTCCGGTCATCCGCCTGGTCGAAGGCATCATCGGCGACGCCGTCGACGCCCGCGCCTCGGACATCCACGTTGAGCCAGGACGCCTGGAAACACACGTCCGCTACCGCATCGACGGGGTGCTCAAGCAGGTCATGGCCGTGCCCCGCTCGGCGACCGGCCCGCTGATCTCCCGGCTCAAGCTGATGTCGGGCATGGACATCGCCGAACGTCGCCGGCCACAGGACGGGCGCGCCCGCTACGCCGGCAAGTCGGCCGAGGTCGACCTGCGAGTGTCCAGCCTGCCGTCGATGAACGGCGAGACGATCGTCATCCGGCTGCTGCGCAAAGGCTCGGAGCGCCTCGATGTCGCCGACATCGGCTTCCGGCCCGAGCACCTTGCCCAGGTGATGCCCATCGTCGAGCGGCCGCAGGGCCTTGTGCTCATCACCGGGCCTACGGGCTCGGGCAAGACCTCGACGCTGTACGCGCTGCTGGCTCACCTGGTCGGCGAGCACACCAACATCATCACCGTCGAGGACCCGGTCGAGTACGAGCTGGCCGGCGTCAACCAGACGCAGGTCAACGAGCGGATCGGCTTCACCTTCGCCAAGGCGCTGCGCACCGTGCTGCGCCAGGACCCCGACGTCGTCATGGTCGGCGAGATCCGCGACCCCGAGACCGCCGAGCTGGCCCTGCAGGCCTCCCTCACCGGCCACCTGGTGTTCTCCACGCTGCACACCAACGACGCACCCAGCGCCGTGGTGCGCCTGCGAGACCTGGGCATCCCTCCCTACCTGATCGCCAGCTCACTGTCGCTGGTCATGGGGCAGCGCCTCGCTCGCTCGGTCTGTCCCGGCTGCGCCGTGCCCACCGAGCCCGGGGAGCGGCTCATGGCCCAGCTGCATCTGGCTCCCCGCGACGTTGCCAGCGGGAACTACCGCACGGGAGCCGGCTGCGGGAACTGCAACCACACCGGCTACAAGGGACGCACCGGCGTGCTGGAGATCCTGACCGTCGACGGCCAGGTCCGCGAGCACGTCGCCAACCAGTCCGCCGAGGCGGCGATGCGCACCGCTGCTCGCCTGTCCGGCATGCGTAGCCTCCGCGAGGACGCGCTGGTCAAGGCCGGCCTGGGCATCACGACGCTGGAGGAGGTGCTGCGCGTCACGACCACCGACGTCGCCGAGGCCGGGACCTGCCCGGTGTGCGCGCAGAACATCGAGGACGACTACGCCGTCTGCCCGTGGTGCAGCGCCGACCTGCGCCCCGACGCCTGCGCCAGCTGCGGCCGCCATCTGGATCTGGGCTGGCGGTCGTGCCCGTCGTGCGGCACGCCGAAGGCCAGCGAGCAGAAGGCGTCCGGGGCCATACCACGGCTGTTGGTGGTCGACGACGACGCTTCGGTGCGCGCGACGATCGCCGCCATGCTGACCGGGGACTACGAGGTCATCGAGGCGCCGGACGGCCAGACGGCGTTGGATACGGTGCACCGCGACCGGCCGGACATCGTGCTGGTCGACGTGGGCATGCCCGATATGGACGGCTACGAAGTCACCCGCAACCTGCGCGCCCGCCCGGTCACGGTCAACCTGCCGATCGTGCTGATGACCGGTTCCGACGACATGGAAACCGAGATCCAGGGGCTACGGGCCGGCGCCGACGACCACGTGCTCAAGCCCCTTGACTATGACCTGCTGACGGCTCGGCTGGCGGCGGTGCGCCGCCGCATGGCGGTCTGACCTCAGCTCGACCAGGGCTGCGTCCCGGGGTGGGCCCCGGTAGGCTGGGCTCGTTCGGCGAACGCCATGCGTCGCCGCTCGACCCCGTCCATCTGGCAGCCACCGGTCCAGGAAGCGAGCATCGTCGTGCCCACAAACGAGCAGGTCATGCAGGCCCTGGCCACGGTCAACGACCCCGACGTCGGTCGGCCGATCACCGAGTTGGACATGGTCGCCGACGTCCGCACCGACGGCGGCCGCGTCGACGTGCACGTGCTGCTGACCGTCCCCGGCTGCCCCATGAAGGACCGGATCACCAACGAGGTCACCGCGGCGCTGCGCACCGTCGAGGGTGTGACCGACGTCAATGTATCCCTGTCGCCGATGACCGAACAGCAGCGCGGCGAGTTCGCGTCGAAGGTCCGGGGCAACGCGGGTCCGGCCACCGCCGGCGGACAGCCGGTCATCCCGTTCGCGCAGATGGACTCCGACACCAAGGTGATCGCCGTCGCCTCGGGAAAGGGCGGCGTCGGCAAGTCGTCGATCACGACCAACCTGGCCGTCGCCCTGGCGCAGCAAGGCCACGATGTCGGCATCCTCGACGCCGACATCTGGGGCTACTCGATCCCGCGCATGATGGGTGCCTCCGGTCGGCCGGTGGCCTTCGAGAACATGGTCATGCCGCTGCAGGCGCACGGCTGCAAGGTCATCTCGATCGGCTTCTTCATCGACGCCGAACGACCGGTGATCTGGCGCGGGCCGATGCTGCACCGGGCGCTGCAGCAGTTCCTCGCCGACGTGCACTGGGGCGACCTGGACTTTCTGCTGTGCGACCTGCCGCCAGGAACGGGCGACATCGCCATCTCGCTGGCGCAGATGCTGCCCAACGCCGACATGCTCATCGTCACCACCCCGCAGCAGGCCGCGCAGCGGGTCGCCCTACGGGCCGGGCAGACGACCGCCCAGACCGGCATGAAGGTGGCCGGCGTCATCGAGAACATGGCCACGTTCGTGGCGCCCGACACCGGTAAGGAGTACCGGATCTTCGGTGAGGGGGGCGGGATCCTGCTGGCCGAGGAGCTCAACACCAAGCTGCTGGGCTCGATCCCGATCGACGCGCGGCTGCGCGAGGGTGCCGACGCCGGCGTGCCGCTGGTGCTGACGCATCCCGACGCGCCTGCCAGCCAGCGGCTGCTCGACATCGCCGGCCAGCTGACCGCTTCCAAGCGTTCACTGATCGGCAAGTCGCTTCCCCTCAAGTTCTAGCCACCGGCCTCACGGCAAGACGAAAGGCCGGCCTGGTGCGCGCCCTGGTGGTCATCCCCACCTACAACGAAGCGGTGACCCTTCCACGCGTCGTGCGGCGCATCCTGGAGGCGGCCGACGGCAGCGAGCACGACGTCCAGATTCTGGTGGTCGACGACGCGTCACCCGACGGCACCGGCGACCTGGCCGACGAGCTCGCCGCGCACCAACCCGGCGTCCACGTCCTGCACCGCTGCGCGAAGGGCGGGCTGGGATCGGCTTACCGTGCCGGGTTCGCGTGGGCGCTGCAGCGGGGCTTTCAGGTGTGCTGCGAGATGGACGCCGACGAATCACACGACGCTGCCGACCTTCCACGGCTGTTGTGGGCCTTGAACGGCGCGGATCTGGTGATCGGCTCCCGCTACGTGCCTGGTGGCAGGGTGCGCGACTGGCCGTGGTATCGCAGAGCCCTGTCGCGTGGCGGCAACCGCTACGCCAAGTCCGTGACCGGGCTTCCCGTGGCCGACGCAACTTCGGGCTACCGCACATTCCGCGTCGAGGTGCTCCAGGCATTGGCGCTGGCGACCGTGCACTCCGACGGCTACAGCTTCCAGCTCGAAATGGCCCTGCGCACCTGGCGCTTGGGCTTTCGGATCGTCGAGGTCCCGATCACCTTCGTGGAGCGCACCGCGGGGGCGAGCAAGATCAGCCGGGCCATCGTCTTCGAGGCGCTGTGGCGCGTGCTGCAGTGGGGCGTGCAGGGTCCCCGCCGGGCGCAGCCGGTGCACCCCGCAAGCGTCGTCCTGGTTGACCACCACGAGGATCGCCGCCGGGTATCGGCAGAGCCACGAAGCGGACAACTTCACCGCCGTCCAGGTCTGGCGCGGTGAGCCGCCGAGCTAGCCGGCGGTGGGCGGCGGGACCTCGCCACAGCGATGCCGCCGCCAAGCCCATCCCGGCACCGCCGAGCACGTCGGTCGGATAATGTACCCCGACGTAGATCCGGCTCAGGGCGACGTACGCCCCGAAGGTGTGCAGCACTCGTCGTGAAGCGCGGCCGCGGCTGGCGTCGCCCAGCAAGGTGAACACGGCCATCCCGACCGCCGCATGCCCCGAGGGGAACGACGACCCGGTCGGCTTGCGGATGAGCCGGCGGACACCGTCCTGTTCGTACGGCCGCTGACGACGCACCCGGGTCTTGCTGAGCTGCGCCACGTTCCACGCGACCATGCCGACACCCAGGACGTCGGCGGCCAGGCGCCGTCGCCCGGTCAGCGCCAGCGTCGTGGCGACACCCAGCACCGAGTACACCGAACCGAGATCCGTGGTGTGCATCACGACGGTGTCCAACCCCGGACCGCCGAGATGGCGGACCGCGTCACCAAGGCGGACGTCGGCACGCTGCACCTCGGCGCGATGCAGCGCCGCCCAGCTGCCGCCGAGCAGCGCCCCGCCGAGCGCGGCCCTGGCCGCCCAGTGCAGCGTCACGGAGCGTCGGGGTCAAACGGCGCCTTCGCGGTGACGGTTGGCATCGACGCCGACTTGGGCTTGACGGGCTTGACGGGTCGCGCCTCCGAAGCGATCGGCCCGCTCAGCCTGGTGCTGCGGCGCAGCTCCTCGGTGGTGCCGCGCAGCTCGCGTCCGATGTCGCTGAACTCCTGGAAGTCGCCGGCCTGCTTGAGCTCGTCCAGCGTGCTGGACGCCTCCTGCTTGAGCTTGCCGATCAGCTGCCCAGCACTGCGCGCCAGCTTCGGCAGTTGGTCGGGACCGAAGATCATCAGGGCCAACACTGCGAGGAAGGCCCATTCCCAGAAACCTGGCGCGTTCATGGATCACTTTCGTCGGTTGCGGCTACTCACCTGGTCGTTCGACGAGGGTGACCTCCGCGGTTTGCTCTTCGCCTGAACGACGATAGGTGACGCGCACCGTCTCTCCGACGTCACGCTGGCGGACGGCCAGGATAAGGTCGTCGAACGACGCGATGGGGGTGTCATCCAGCCGGGTGATCACGTCGCCAGCCAGCAGCCCGCCTTCATCGGCGGGAGTACCAGGTTCGACACCGCCGACGACGGCACCCTCGACGGCAGTCTCCTGGCCGCGAGCGGCCTGTGCGCTCTGGGTGACACCCAACAGCGGGTAGACCACCTCGCCGTTGTCGATGAGCTCGTCGGCTACGTGCACCACGATGTTGGCGGGAATCGCGAAGCCGACCCCGGCGTTGGCTGGCGAGCCCGCGGTCAGGATCGCCGAGTTGATGCCGATGAGCCGCCCGTCCCCGCCCACCAGCGCGCCACCGGAGTTGCCAGGGTTGATCGGGGCGTCGGTCTGGATGACATCGGGAAGCCGGATGCCGTCCCCAACGCTGATCGGCCGGTTCACAGCACTGACCACTCCTGCCGTCACCGACCCTTCGAGGCCGAACGGGCTGCCGACGGCCACGGCCAGCGCACCAACGCGCAGCGAGTCGATGTCCCCGATCTGGATGGCCGGAAGACCGCGGCCTTCGACTTTGACCACGGCAAGATCCGTCAACGGGTCGGTGCCGACCACCCGGGCTCGGGCTACCTCGCCGTCGGCGAACTTGACGCGAAGCCCATCCGCCTGTTCCACGACGTGGTTGTTGGTCAGGATGTGACCGTCGCTGCGATAGATGACGCCCGAGCCGTTGCCGCTGGCTTGTGCTCTCTCCGCGTCGCCGCTGCTCAACTCGATCTGCACCACGGCCGGTAGCACCGCCGCGGCGACGGCCTCCACCTGGGTCAACGCGTCCTCCCGGGTGATGCGCGCCGCCGGTGCGGGCGCCGGCACCGGCTCGGCGACCACCCCCTGCCGGGCGTTGCCTGAGGCGACGTCGTCGGTCGCCGCGAGCGTGATGCCGCTGGCCAGCAGCCCACCCACCAGTGCCGCCGCTACAGCGACGGCCGCCGTGCGACGGACCGACGGGGACGCAGGGGGCGGCATGTGCACCCCGGCGGGGATGGCGGGAAAGACGGCAGACGGCGGACGCGGTGGTGTCGAGGCCGGCGCAGGCCAGGACTGTCCTTCGTCGGTCACTGCGGCTCCAGGTGGTCGAAGAGATCGTGCGGGCGTCGCCTCAGGACCAGGGTGACACCCATGACCACAGCCTGCCCAACCCTCGCTGCAAGCGATCCACCAGCCCGTCGGCGGGCGGCCGCGGCAGCGCCGCCACGATGGCGCGGAACTCCTCGGGCGGTGCGTCGCCGACCAGCGAGTAGGTCACCCCGGACGCCTCCCACACGATGCGTTGCGGCACAGCTCCCGGCCAGGTGTAGGCCTTGAATCCGAGATCGGTGGCCTCCTGCGCGCCCGAGGGAAGGGCGTCCCAGTCGGGGCGCCCTGACTGCTCGAACAACGACATCGTGTACAGGCCGTCGGAGTACACGACCTGCAAGGGCTGGCTTCCGCCCGCCGAGACGGCGAACGAGGACTCGGCGCGGTAGTTGCCCGGCAAGGCGGTTGGCACCGTCCAGCCGGCGTCGCGCAGCACGTCCAGATCCGCGCTGTCGACCTCGGCCACCTCCTGCGAGCGCCGCTCCATCGACGGGCGCTGCCCTCGGGTCGCCCGTTGGGCGGTGTCAGCACCGCCCGGCGTCCGGCTGGGGTTGAGGTCCAGGGCGAGGTAGGACACCATGCGCAACAGCTCGCCGCCGGTGTAGGTCTCGCGACGCAGCAGCAGTCCGCTGGCATCGTCGACCCACAATCGTTCGACCAGCCCACCGCCGTCGCGCGCGGTGATCTCCATCGTGGTGCAGTCCCGGTCGAGCAGCTGCTGGGAGCCGGTGACCGCGACCTCGTACTTCTCCTCCAGACGGCTCAGTCCCTTGTGCGCCTTGGCCAGGTCGGCGGCGGGAAGCGGGACGAACCAGCCGCGCTCGTACTCCGCCAGCCCGCCCCCGTCATCGGCGAGACGGATGGCGTAGCTGTCGCTGTCGGCGAGGCTGATGTCGCCGTTGCCGGAGGACAGCACCTGGAACGTGGACACGTGCGGCCGTCCCGCGTCGTAGGTCACCCACAGCGCTTCGCCCGCGTATGCGCGCTCCTCCGCCGCCTGGGCGGCGCGATCCAACAGGTACCGCCATCGAGGTGCGGGTTCCGCCGCCGCCGGAAGGGCGGCGGCGGCGATCAGCAGCACAGCCATCACCATGACCGCGGTTGCCGCCCGTGCCCTGACCACGGTGCCGGCCGCGGACCGTGCCGTGCCCGGCGTCACGGCTGCGCGGTCAGCAGGGCCGGCGTGGACACCGGCCCTCCGATGCTGTGGACGATGTGGTCGGCTGCGTAGACGTCGACCGGAACGGCGACCGTGCGGATGTCGGTGTCCGGCGCGCCGGCGGCGAAAGCGGCGACGGCGAGCAGCGCGACGGCGGCGGCGATGCCGGCCAGCGAGCGGGTCATCGCCCGCCCGATCGCCGACGCGCCGGCGGTCATGGGTTGCCGGCTGGTTGCGGAGTGGACGCCCCCCAGCTGGAGAGGCACCCGCCGCTGCGGCAGGCTGCGCAGCATCGTGCTGGTGACACGCAGCCCGTTGATGCGGCTGCGGCAGCGTGGACAGCCCTGCAGATGGGCTGCCATGGTTGCACGCTCGTCATGGCCCAGCTCGCCGTCCACCCAGGCCGAGTGCAGCGGCTCGAAGACGTCGCAGCCGTTAGCCATTCCGCGGGTCCTCGGATTGCGGTTGGACGGTCAACGGTCCGCTGATGCGGCTCCTCGCCGCGCGGGCATGGTCGGGCGCGCCGTCGGTGGGCGGCGGCTGCAGGGCGAGGAAGTCGCGCAGCGCGCGCCGACCACGGTGGATGCGTGAGCGCACCGTGCCCAGCGGCCAGCCGGTGATGTCGGCGATCTCGTCGTAGGTCAGGCCCTCGACATCGCACAGCACCACGGCGAGTCGGAAGTCGGCAGTCAGCTGTGCCAGGCCGTTTTCCAGCGTGGCCTCAAGCGTGCGCCGCTCGAGGACGTCGGCGGGACCCGGCTCGCCGGAGGCCGGCACTCGCCACTCCTCGTCGGGCAACGGCTCCATCCGCAACCGGACACGGCGGCGGGCACGGTCCAAGAACAGGTTCTTGGTGACCCGGTACAGCCAGCCGTCGAACGTTCCGGGCTCGTAGCGGTCCAGGCTGCCGTAGATCCGCAGGAACACGTCCTGGGACAGATCGGCAGCGTCATCGAGGTTGCCGGTGAGGCGCAGCGCGGTGCGGTAGATCTTGGGTCCGTACTGCTCGACGACCTCGTCGAAGGTCGGACGCGGATCACACTCCCGCCCGTCTTCGTTCGCGTCGTCCCCCGATGTGCGCGGGGCGCGGCCGTCGTCGCGGCTCACCAGCCCTCCTCCTACCCACGACATCGCAGCGCCGCGGGGCCCGGTACTCAGTGTAGTGCGCACACTCCCGCAACGATCCGCCGGCTCGTCCCGGTTCCCACCGGTTCCCACCGACATGGTTGTATGCACCGCTGAGGCAAGGTCTGGAAAATGACCTCGCGAAACCGGTTCCGGCATGGGAGATCGATCCAGTGTCCAGCGACGAGCAGACCGCCGCATACCTGCAACGCTTCAGCGAGCCGGAGGACGAGGCCCTGCGCGCCGCCCGCGCGCGCTCCGAAGAGGTCGACATCCCGGCGGTGCCGCCGGAGACGGGGTCGTTGCTGCGCTTCTTCGCGCGGCTGCTCAACGCTCGCCATGTGGTCGAGGTCGGCTCCGGCGGCGGCTACAGCGGCTTGTGGCTGCTCGGGGGGATGGACGGGCGTGGCTCCCTGACGACCATCGAGCTGGACCCTGGCAACCAGGCACTGGCCCAGCAGGCCTTTGCCTCCGCGCGCCTCGGCGACCGGGTGCGCTCGATGCTGGGGCCGGCGTTGACCGTGCTGCCCAAGCTCGCCGACGGCAACTACGACATCGTCTTCCTCGATGCGGTCAAGGCCGAGTACACCGGCTACCTCGCCCATGCCAAGCGACTGCTGCGCCCCGGCGGGGTGCTGTTGGCCGACAACGTGCTGTGGAAGGGCAAGGTTGTCGATGCCACGGTGTCTGACGACGACACCGACGGGCTGCGCGACTTCAACGACGCCGTGCGCGACGACCCCGACTTCTCCGCGGCGATCATGCCGGTCGGCGACGGCGTCCTCGCCGCGGTCTACCTCCCGTCGGGCTGACCGTGGCGGTCTGGTGTTTGACCACCTCGCCGGACAACGTCGCTCGGACCGCTGAGCTGGGCTGGAAGCTCCAGGGCATCAAGTCCCGGCGCGGCAAGACCGCCCGCGAGATCCATCCCGGCGACCGGCTGGTGTACTACGTCAGCAAGGCAGCCGCGTTCGCCGCCGTGGTCGAGGTGACCAGCGAGCACTTCGAGGACCACGATCCCATCTGGACGTCCAAGCCGGGTGAGGACTACCCGTGGCGGTTCGAGATCCGCGCCGACGTCGCGATCGACGATCCCGCCCGTTGGGTGCCGGCCGAAGACCTGCGCGAGCAACTGGAGTTTCCTCGCAAGTGGCCCGCCGAGCACTGGAAGCTGGCGTTCCAAGGCAACATCCGCGCCTGGCCGGAGCACGACCTTCAGATCGTCCGCGAGGCGCTGGCAGGCGCCGCGACGCCGAGCGGATAAGCGGGCACCGATGGCACTTGCTTCGGCGCTGTCGCGACCGGTGAGCGTGGTGGAGGGGCTTCGCCGGCGCCCCGAGTGGCGGTTCTTCGCCGTCTTTGGGCACGCCAACCAGCCACTGGCGGTCGCCTGGTGGGTGCTGCTGATCCTGCTCGGGGTGCTGCCGGCGGCGTTCGCGATCGCCATGGGGGCGCTGGTGGCGGCCGTGCAGAACGGCGACGACCTGACGGTCCCGCTGAGCGCCGCAGGCGCGGTGTTCATCGCCTTGCAGGTGCTGTCTCCTGTGCACGCCCAGGTCGGGCGAAACCTGGGCGACTCCCTGTCGACCTGGCTGAACGACCGGCTGCTGCAGGCCACGGTGGGACCTCCCGGAATGGCCCACCTGGAACGCGCCGATCTGACCGACGACCTCACGCTCGCCAGGGACTTCGACCTCGGCATCTCCGGTCCTCCGATGTCGGTCTCGATGGGGTTCATCGCCGGCGGGCTGGTCGAGATCGTCGCCGGCCTGGCACAGGCCGCCGTCCTGGCCGCCTACTCCTGGTGGGCCGCGGCGCTGCTCGTCGCGGCGTGGTCGTCGACGCACTGGCTGCTGCGGGAGTCAGCCGTCTGGCGCGACCGCAACACCCCCGAGGTCGTGGACGCGCAACGCCACGCCGACTACAGCTACCGCCTGGCCGTCGACCCCCCTGCGTCCAAGGAGCTGCGGCTGTTCGGCCTCGCCGGCTGGACCGTCGACCGCTTCGCCGACCGCCGAAGGCGGCTGGTCGACCTGCGCTGGAACGCCACTCGCCTGCGCGAGCGGCCGATGCGCTGGGCCCTGATCATCGTCGTGGTCGCCAACGCGGTGGTCTTCTGGTCGCTGGCACGCGACGCCGTCGCCGGCCGCCTAGAGCTGGGAGCCGTGGTGACCTACGCCGCCGTGGCGATCGGAACCAGCGCCCTGGCCTTCGGCGGGCTCAACTGGGCCCTGTCGATCGCCGCCCAGGCGGTCGACGCGGTGCTGCGCCTCGACGACGCGATGGCGACCGCCGGGTCACTTGTCCCCGGGACCCGCACGGCCGACGGGATGCCGGCGAAGGCGATCAGCTTCCGAGGGGTCACCTTCGCCTACCCCTCGGGCGACCCGGTCCTGAACGGCTTCGACTTGGACATCACGGCCGGCACCTCGCTGGCGATCGTCGGGCGCAACGGCGCCGGCAAGACGACGCTGGCGAAGCTGTTGTGCCGGCTGTACGACCCGCAGGGCGGCGGGATCGAGGTCGACGGCGTTGACCTTCGCGAGCTCGACCTGGACAGCTGGCGGCAGCAGATGGCCGCGGTGTTCCAGGACTTCGTTCGCTACGAACTGCCCCTGCGCGACAACGTCGCACCCACCGGCGCCCCCGACGACGCGGTTCTCGCCGCCTTGGAGCAGGCGGGCGGCCTCGGCCTGGCCGACCTCGACACCGTCCTGGCTCGCGGGTACGACGGCGGCACCGACCTGTCAGGCGGCCAGTGGCAGCGCGTGGCGCTGGCCCGTGCGCTGTGCGCCGTGCGTCTCGGCGCCGGGATGGTCATCCTCGACGAGCCCACCGCGCAGCTCGACGTCCGCGGCGAGGCGGAGATCTTCGACCGCATCCTGGCGGCGACCCGCTCGTGCACCACGATCCTGGTGTCGCACCGCTTCTCCACGGTCCGCCACGCCGACCGCATCTGCGTGCTGGATGCCGGACGGGTGGTCGAGCTCGGTTCCCACGACGAGTTGCTGGCGCTGGGCGGCCGCTACCGCACCATGTTCGAGCTACAGGCGTCCCGCTTCGCCGAAGAAGAGCCCGATGGCGTCGCGCTGGGCTGACCTGCCGCCAACCCACGTCGCGCTGTGGCGTTCGCTCAAGCTCGGCTACCGAGCCGAGCCGCTGCTGATCGTCATCGCCGGCGCGACGACCATCGCCGCCGCCGTGCCCGACGCGCTGTTCGCGCTGGGTCTCAAGCTGCTCGCCGACGCGGTCGTCGCCGGCGAGGACAGCACGCTCGTCGCGGCGGCGGCGGCGCTCGGCGCGCTGAC
>JALZLF010000055.1 GCA_030858865.1 Actinomycetota bacterium
TACTCACCCGTTCGCCGGTCTCCACACCCCGAAGGGTGCTTCTCCCTCGACTTGCATGTGTTAGGCGCGCCGCCAGCGTTCGTCCTGAGCCAGGATCAAACTCTCCATTAGAGATCTGCAAACGCGACCCGAAGGCCGCGGCCGATCAGACCCGTGGATGAAGAGCCAACCGTGCACAACGCCGCAAAGGATTACGGCGACTGCGTGGCCACGGTTGTCTGTGATCCGGTTCGAGAACAGCTGGTTTAAAGCTGCCCGGAACCAGAGTCATACGTCCACCTTATTTCACGGTGCTGATCCACCGCGCACGCGCGAGGCGTAGCGGCGGGACCGATCCCAAAGGCGGGGTGCATATGCACTGGCTTTTGGCACACTGTGCAGTTTTCAAGGAGCGGGATGCGCTCGTTCCGAGTTCCTACCGCCTACGCAGCTGAGCGTACCCAGCTGTGTAGCAGTCGGCTTTCGGACTCCAACGCACGAGATCTCACGACCCCGGTTTCGCGCTTGGCCGAACTTGGCCACGAGCCGCCGGACTGATTTCGGTGTCCGATACGGCGGAGCGGAAACCTACGTTGCCTCGGTCGTCGGTGTCAAGCGCACTCGCCGAGCCGTGGGCTGAAACCCCTGAGCTCGTCGTCGCGCTATCCCCGCCGACCGACTGCAACGGTACCCGCCGAGGCCAGGACCTGCAAACCATCCCGTGGGACGGACCGAGTCCGGAACTGTTTCGTGCGGGCCGTGCGGGCCGTGCAGACCGCTGTGTTGTCACACGTAGCTGCGGCGACCCGCAGCCAACACTCAACGGTACGCGCGGCGATAGCTCCCGTCAAGATTCCCGCCGCGCGAACCGGGCGGGATGACCTCGTCCGCGGCGGTCAGGACGGGGGATGGCGCGGATATCCGTCCGCGGGTCATCCAGCCAGCCGGGCGAAGCGGCGCTTGCCGACCTGCAAGACCTTGCCGGCAAGCTCACCGCGGGGAAACCGTGCCCGCCAGTCGGCTGCCACCCGCCCATCGACGCGCACCGCGCCCTGCGCGGTCAGCCGCCGCGCCTCGGAGGTGCTGGCGCACAGGTCGGCGGCGACCAGCAAGTCGGCCAGACCCCATTCACTCCGCTCGCCGAGCTGGAACGTCGGGATGTCATCAGGGATGCCGCGGTCCCGGAACTGCGTGTTGAAGCGCGCCTCGGCCTCGGTCGCCGCCGACGACGAGTGGTACAGCCCGACGATCTCGCGCGCCAGACGCCGCTTGGTCTCGCCCGGATGCAGTCTGCCCGACGACAACCCGGCACTGATCTCGGCGACCCCGTCGGCATCGACATCGGTGACCAGCCGGAAGTACTTGTCCATCAGCGCGTCCGGAATCCGCATCACCTTGCCGAACATCTCTGCCGCCGGCTCCTCAACGCCGATCGCGTTGCCAAGGCTCTTGGACATCTTCGCCAAGCCGTCGGTGCCCTCGATGAGCGGCATGGTGAGCACGCACTGGGGATCCTGGCCCTCGCCGGCCTGCAGGTCGCGTCCCACCAGCAGGTTGAAGGTCTGATCGGTGCCGCCCAGCTCGACGTCGGCGCGCACCGCCACCGAGTCGTAGCCCTGGAGCAGCGGATAGAGGAACTCGCTGACGGCGATAGGCCGGCGCTGCGCGTAGCGCGCCGCGAAGTCGGCCCGCTCCAGCATCTGCGCCACGGTCATCCGCGCTGACAGCCGCAGCACCTCGGGCATGCCAAGGCCCGACAACCAGTCGCGGTTGTCCACGATCTGCAGCGGAGCCGCGTCGATCACCTTGCCGACCTGCGTCAGGTAAGTCGCCGCGTTGGTCTGGACCTGCTCTGGCGTCAGCTGCGGACGGGTGGTGGAACGGTCCGATGGGTCGCCGACCTGCGCGGTGAACCCGCCGATGATGAGGACGGCCGTGTGCCCGAGCCGCTGGAAATCGCGCAGCTTGCGCAAGACCACTGCGTGGCCGAGGTGAATGTCAGGGCTGGTCGGATCGACGCCGAACTTGACTCGCAGCGGTGGACGCTCGCCGCGCGCCACCGCCGCCACCTTGCGCTCGAACTCGTCGGCGGGAAGGACCTGCTCCACACCCTCGAGCAGGACGCGCACATGTTCAGCCGGACTGATCATGTGCCGAGGCTATACAAGCGGGCCGCTCGCCCGGCGCCCCGTTCCCCCCAGCGACAGGGCTTGAGAGATGGCTGGCATCGCCACGCACGGCATGGTGGCCGCAGCGCTCGCCGTGGCGGTCACTGCTGCTTGCGCGCCGGTGCTGCGACTGCAGCCGACTCCCGGTGTGACCCTGCCGCTGCCAACGCAGACAAGCCAGGTTCTGGCCGCCGACGGTTCGGTGCTGGCCGAGCTGGCCGGTGAGCAAGATCGCGACATCGTCGCGTTGCGCAAGATGCCGCGGGTGCTGCGCGACGCCGTCGTCGCCGTGGAGGACGCCCGCTTCTATGCCCATGCCGGGGTGGACGCCCGCGCCATCGCTCGCGCGGTGGTGCGCAACGCCCGAGCCGGCGAGATCCGCGAGGGCGGGTCCACGATCACCCAGCAGCTGGCAAAGAACGCAGTGGTCGGATCGGCGCGGACGTTACGACGCAAGCTGTCGGAGGCTGGCGTCGCCCTGCAGCTCGAGCAGCGTTACAGCAAGGATGAGATCCTCGAGCGCTACCTGAACACGGTGTACTTCGGCAACGGTGCCTATGGGGTACAGACCGCGTCGCGTCGCTACTTCGGCATCGACGTCGGCGGCCTGCGACTCGGGCAGGCGGCAATGCTGGCGGCGCTGCTGCGGTCACCGGCCGTCTACGACCCCTACCGGCACCCGCGCCGAGCCCGTGCCCGCCGAGATCTCGTGCTGGAGCTGATGCAGCAGCAAGCGCTGGCCGGCGGCGGCCGGGTCACCGCCGCGCGCGCGAGCCCGCTGGGGATCGTGGCCGCGCCGCGACGGAACGATTGGCGGGCTCCGTGGTTCGTCGACCACGTCGTGGACGTGCTGCAACACGACCGCCGCTTCGCGGTGCTGGGGAAGAACCCGGCCGAACGGGCCGAGGCAGTGTTCGGCGGTGGGCTGCGGATCTCCACGACCCTTGACCCAGTGTGGCAGGTCGCCGCCGAGCAGGCGGTCGCCGACACGCTGACCTCGTCTGGCGACCCGCACGCGGCGGTGGTCGCGATCGACCCGGCGACCGGCGGGATCCGGGCGCTGGTCGGTGGTCGCGGCTACGACGACGGCACTGCCTACGCCCGCTTCAATCTGGCCACGGACGCCGCGCGCCAGCCCGGTTCCACCTTCAAACAGCTCGTGCTGGCCACCGCCATCGCCAAGGGTTACGACCTGGACGAGACGTTCCCGGGAGGACGCCGCGTGGTCCTGAAGCCGAGGCTCGGCGAGCCCAAGCCCTACCCGGTGGACAACTACGGCTCCCACGACTACGGCCCGATGACCCTCCGCGACGCCACCGCCTACAGCGTGAACGTCGTGTACGCCCGTCTCATCGCCGCCGTGGGGCCAAGGGCGGTCGTGAACACCGCCCGCCGCGCCGGCGTGCGCCGCTACCTGCCCGCGATTCGCTCACTGGCGCTTGGCACCCAGGAGGTGTCGCCACTGGAGATGGCCGCTGTACAGGCGACGCTCGCCGCCGGCGGGATCTACCGGGCTCCCACTGTGGTCACCCGCATCACCGAGGCGGACGGGACCGTCCTGTACCACCGGGGCACGCCGAGGGGACAGCGGGCGATCGACCGGCCGGTGGCCTGGCTGACGACTCAGGCGCTGCAAGGCGTCGTCGAGCACGGGACCGGCGAACGCGCCAACCTTCACCGGCCCACTGCCGGCAAGACGGGGACGACCCAGCGTGGCGCCGACGCCTGGTTCGTCGGCTACACCCCCGACCTGGCCGCAGCCGTATGGGTCGGCTTTCCCAAGGGGGCAGTCGCGATGGAGCCGCCGCGCACCCGGATCCGCGTCGAGGGCGGCACCTGGCCCGCCGAGATCTTCGCGCGGTTCGGCAGTCGCGCGCTGGCCGACGTTCCCTCCCACGACTTTCCCGCTCCTGCGATGGCGCTGTCCACGGTCCCGGTCGACGCCCGCCGCAACTGCCGACCCAACCGGTACACGCCGCCCGAGCTGGTGTCCGAGCGGTCGTACCTGAAGGGCACCGAGCCCACCCGGGTCTGCCGGAAGCCGACGGGGCCACCCGCGACCGACGTGCCCGACGTTCAGGGGCTGCCGTTGTCTACGGCGAGACGCCTGCTACAGGGGGCTGGCTTCGACGTCGATCAGCAGCCCGAGCACAGCCTCACCCTGCCACCCGGCTACGTGGCCCGTCAGGACCCCGCGCCGGGCCAGGACCAGCGTCTGGACGACGGCTACGTCGTGCGGCTCAACGTGTCGACGGCCGGCTCGGCGACGGCGACCGTCCCCGACGTGCTCAACGCCAGCCTGGCGGCGGCGACCGCCACCCTGACCGAGGACGGCTTCGTCGTCGAGCTGCACGACGAGTGCCCTGGGGGCAATGGCGCGTGCACGGGGTCGGCGACGCGTCCCGGACGCGTCTGGGAGCAACAACCCGACGCCGGCGCGACCGTGCCGGCGCACTCAACCGTGCGGCTGTTCGCCTACCCGACCGGCTGAGCCGTCGCGCCGGGCCCGGTCAGTCGCCGTACGACTGCGGCGCGGTCACCGGAGCTCGAGGGCTGCGCTTGTACGACGAGACCCACCGCGAGTCCGGGATCCAGAACCGCCATGGAGTGTCGGCCGCGACGGAGACGCCGACCCTGGGTCCACTGGCCTTCTGCGGACGGCAGCCGTCGTCAGCCAGGCGCAGCGGCCCACTGCCGCACACGTCGGAGCCGCTGTGCTCCCGCTGCAGGCCGTATGCCTGCCCGAGCCGGCCGGGTCCGCGAAGCAGATCACGGTCACGCACCACCCCGCGCCGGTCCCGCATGCTGGCCAGACCGTCCAACGGCTCGGCCGCGCGCAGCAGGCAGCCCTCGGCGATGCCCGCCACGCCCGTGGCGATGTTCAGACACCAGTGCATCCCGTAGCTGAAGTAGACGTAGGCGTGCCCAGGCGGTCCGTACAGCGGCTCGTTGCGCGCGGTGCGCCGCTGGTAGGCGTGGCAGGCCGGATCGTCCTGCTGGTAGGCCTCGGTCTCCACAATCCGCGCGACCAGGCCCTCGGCCGGCATGGTCAGCAGCTTGCCGAGCAGGTCGGCGGCGACCTGCGGAGCGGGGCGGGCGAAGAAGCCGCGCCCCAGCTGCGCAACCGCCTGTGGATTCACGCGCTACCGCCTTCGGCTACTTGAGCTCTGCATGGGTGAACTCGAAGATGCGGTCGAGGTCGCCGCAGTTGAGCACCAGATCCGGCGTCGCCCAGCCGCGCTGCGCCGTGGCCACGCCGTAGCGCATGCTCGCCAGATCACCGACGCTGTGCGCGTCACAGGAGATGGTCAGGGTCACGCCGGCGTCAACCGCGCGGCGCACCATCTCCCCTGACAGATCCAGGCGCCGGGGCGAGGCGTTGATCTCCAGCGCCGTTCCCGTGCGCAACGCCGCCTCCAGGATGGCGTCCAAATCGACGTCGTAGGGCGGTCGCCGCCCGATGATCCGCCCGGTCAGGTGGCCGATCGCGTGGACGCTGGGATGCTGCATCGCCTTGACGATCCGAGCCGTCTGCTCGCGACCTGGCCGGTTCATCAGGGTGTGCACGCTGGCAACGCACCAGTCGAAACCCGCCAAGAAGTCCACATCGTAGTCGACGCCACCGTCCGCGCCGATGTTGAGCTCGGCGCCTTCGAGGATGCGCAGCTCGTAACGCTGTTGGAGCGCTGCGATCGCCTGGCGCCGTGCCACCATCCGCTCGCGGCTCAACCCGTTCATCGGCAGGTCCTCGGCGTGGTCGGTGACCGCCCAGTAGGCATAACCTCGTTCGGCCGCAGCCGCCACCATCTCCTCCAGCGTCGCCTTCCCGTCGCCGGACCAGTCGCTGTGCCCGTGCAGGTCACCGCGCAGGTCGCCCAGCTGCACTGTGCGCGGCAGCGTGCCGCCCGCCGCGGCCTCGACCTCTCCGGCGTCCTCGCGCATTGGAGGAGGCACCACCGTCATGCCCATGGCCGCATACACCTCGGCTTCGTCGCGGCTGGCCCGGCGTTGCCCTGACTCCCGGTCGAACAGGCCGTACTCGTTGAGCGTCAGGTTCCGCCGGACGGCGCGTTCTCGCATGCGCACGTTGTGGGCCTTTGAGCCGGTGAAGTAGACCAGCGCAGCGCCCCACGCCTCGGGCTCGACGACGCGCAGGTCGGCCTGCACGCCCGCGCGAGTGATCACCGAGGTCTTCTTGTCGCCGGCTGCCAGCACCTCGGTGACCAGGTCGCTGTGGCGGAAGGCGGCGTGCACGGGACCCGGCTCGACGGAAGCCGCCAGCACGTCGACGTCACCCACGGTCTCGCGCATACGCCGCAGGCTGCCGGCATAGGCGACCTGCGCGACCTCGGGCAGGCGGGCAAGGCGCACGCACAGCTCTTCGGCGATGGCGATGGCGTCAGCCATGGGGAGCCGCCCGGTGTCCTTGGCTCCCAGCCGCGACAGCGCCTCGCGAAGATTGCCCTCCGTTTTGGCGCCGAGGCCGGGAAGCCCACGCAGCCGCTCGGTGTCGATCGCCTGGCGCAGTCCCTGCACCGAGTCCACGCCGAGCTCGTCGTACAGCAGCCGGGCGGTCTTGGGGCCGAGTCCCGGAACCCTGGTCAGCGCGATGAGACCGGCCGGCACGGCGGCCCGCAACTCGTCGAGCATCGCGATGGAACCGGTCTGCAGGTACTCGCCGATCTTCTTGGCGGTCGAGGTGCCGATCCCCTTCAGCTGCGCCATGTCCGCTTCGCTCAGCGCTGACAGGTCCGCGGTCGCCGCGCCGACGGCACCGGCGGCCCGCTCGTAGGCCCGAACCCGGAAGGCGTCGGCGCCCGACAGTTTCAGCAAGGTCGCGATCTCGGCGAACTGCCGCGCCACATCCTCGTTGGTCCATGCCATCTGCCTGCTCCATCCCTCCGCGAGGACGTCCGCCGGTCCGGCCGCGCCAGGTCGTCCCCTGAGCTCACGATCTGACCGCCAGCCTAGGATGCGGGCATGGCTGATCAGCAACCGACGCTGCGCATCGGCTCGTGGGCCCGGTCGGGGGGGCTGCTCGGCCTGGTCGCCGCGGCCGACGACGACACGGTGACGTTGTTCGACCCCGGCGAGCGCCGGCAGGCACAGGTGCCGCGCAGCCTCGCCGAACCGGTGCCGGCTGCCGCGGTGACGGTCACCGTCCGTGTGACGCTGCCGGTCCCCCACGGCGTCGACGAGAGTGTGCTACGGCGCTGGGTCGCCACGCTGACCGACGAGGTCGTTCGCGAACGGGCGTACGCCGCGCTCGCCGAGGCCGGACTGGACGAGGGCGCGGCGTTGCCCGTCGCCAACGTCGACGTCGAGCCGGTGGCGTCGGGGACGGTCTGTTTGTGCGGAGCGCGGACGCCGGCGCCGCCCGGCACGCAACTGCAGTGCGCTTCCTGCGGCCGCACCGCGGTGGGAGCTCCCAGCGGCTCGCGCTGAGCTAGCGCATGCGCAGCGCCGGCGGCTGGCTCTGCGCGGCCGCGTCGAGTTCCTGCGGTTCGCGTGCTCCGGGGACCAACATCAGCCCGCCGATGACCAGGACCCCCAGCAGCGAGCCGCCGAGCAGCACCGACCGTGAACCGAACATGACGGCGAGCGGACCTACCACCGCGAAGCTCAGCGGCAACAGACCCAGCGATGTCAGCCAGTCCACACTCGACACCCGTCCCAGCAGCCGTCGGGGAACGTGTCGCTGCAGCAGCGTCGTCCAGGCGATGTCGGCGTAGGCGAACATGGCGTTGAGGATCAGGCTGGCGAGCACCGCCTGCCAGACAGCTGTCATGAGCCCGTAGACGGCCAGCATGGCCACCCCGACGATCTCGGCCAGGTACATGGTGGTGACGAAGCGCCGTGGCAGGTCCAGCTGGCCCACCAGCAGCGACATCGTGATGGAGCCAACCCCGCCGAAGGCCAGCACGGTGCCCAGGTAGTAGGCAGCCTGTGACGGCGTCAGCCCCATCTCGTTGCGCAGGATGAACGGCAGCAGCATGTCGACCGGACCGGTGAAGGCCAGGAGGCCGAACAGCGCCCCGACCAGCCACACCCAGCACCAGCGATGGGATCGCACGAAACCCAGGCCCTCTCGGACTCCGGCCAGCGTGGTGGTCAGCGAGCGGTCGGCCGGCGTCTCGCTGGCCGCACGCCGGTTGCTGATGCGGGCCAGCAGCACCGCCGACAGCGCGAAGGTGACCGCGTCGAGCAGAAAGGCGCCTCCCGGACCGGCCATCCCCACGATGACGCCGCCCACCGCCGGGCCCAGCAGCCGCGCCATGGCAGGGCGGGCGGTCCCGAAGAAGGCGTTGGCCTGAGGCAACTCCGAGTCCGGGATCAGATCGGGCACGATGGAGCTGGCGGCCGGGTTGAAGAAGGCGTTGCTGGTCCCGACCAGCGCTCCCAGGATCAACAAGTGCCACAGGGCCAGCGTCCCGGTGACCGACAGCACACCGATGCCTGCCATCGACACGGCACGCACGACATCCGCCGCCATCATCAGGCGCCGGCGCTCGAAATGGTCGCTGGCCCAGCCGCCGACCAGCAGCATCGAGACCTGGGCACCGGTCCAGACCAGTCCGACCAGCGCCATCGCGGTGGGAATGTTGCTCAGCGCGTAGACCTGCAGCGGCAGCGCCACGATGAAGACGCCGTCACCGAACAGCGACACGAGCGCTCCGCCGACCAGATACCGGTAGTCGCGGTGCCGCAAGGGCCGCAGGATCCGAAGGCGCGCAGGGCTCACCGCGTGGTCACTGCCCCACGACCTCGCACGTGCCGTCCCCTTCAGTCCTCATGGAGCGAAAGCGGTAGGACCCTGTGTAGTCCTTGATCTCGCCTTCCCGGCAAGAGAAACGCGCGGGAGAT
The DNA here is from genome assembly GCA_030858865.1 of Actinomycetota bacterium. Classification (GTDB taxonomy): domain Bacteria; phylum Actinomycetota; class Nitriliruptoria; order Euzebyales; family Egibacteraceae; genus JACCTL01. Next base: position 9,012 of record JALZLF010000055.1, read on the forward strand.
GGCAGCCACGCAGCCAGTCCAGCATCCCCGTTCACCCAGGAGTCTAGTGAAAAAGGACCCGGCTCGTTCGGGAGCTCAGCCGCCCGTGGTGGATGGGGCCTGCCACCCTGCGCGCAGCTGTCGCAGCTGGCGGCGGACGGCTCCGGGTCCCGAAACGGCGTCCCGCCGTGCGACGGCGGCCCTGGCGTCCAGCAGGGCTTCGTTCCCGTCCAGCTCAGGCAGCAGCTCGGCCAGCTCGCCTGGCGTCAGGTCGGCAAGGTCGATGCCGCGCCGATCGCAGGCCGTCACGACAGCGCCGACCCGCTCGTGTGCGACCCGGAACGCGACTCCCCGCCGGACCAGCTCCTCGGCGACATCGGTGGCAAGGGCTCCCCCACCCGCGGCGGCGGCGGCCAGTCGCTCGGCGTCGAAGCGCAGCGTCGCCACCATGCCGGCCATCGCCGGCAGCGCCAGGCGCAGCGTGTCCACCGTGTCGAACACGGGCTCCTTGTCCTCCTGCAGATCCCGGTTGTAGGTCAGCGGAAGCCCCTTGAGTGTCATCAGGAGCGACACCAGGTTCCCCAGGAGGCGACCGGTCTTGCCACGCACCAGCTCCGCCACGTCGGGGTTGCGCTTCTGCGGCATGATCGACGAGCCGGTCGAGAACGCGTCGCCGATCGTGGCCCAGCCGAACTCGGTGGACGACCACAGCACCATCTCCTCACCGAGACGGGACAGGTGCACGCCGATCAGCGCCGCCGCCGACAGGAACTCCACGGCGAAGTCGCGGTCAGCCACCGCGTCCATCGAGTTGGCAGCTGCCGCCGTGAACCCGAGGCGCTCGGCGTAGCGCGCCGGGTCCACCCCCAGCGTGACGCCTGCCAGCGCACCCGAACCGAGTGGTGAGGCGTCCAGGATCCGCCGACGAGCGTCTCGCAGGCGGCCGCAGTCGCGCTGCAGCGCCCACGCGTGAGCCAGCAGGTGATGGCCGAGGGTGACGGGCTGCGCCCGCTGCAGGTGGGTGTAGCCCGGCACGAGCCAGTCCGCGCCCAACTCGGCCTTGGCGGCCAGCGCCTCCTGCACCATGCGGATGTCGCGGGTCAGCTCGTCGATGGCGTCGGCAAGGTACAGCCGCAGGTCTGAGGCGATCTGGTCATTGCGGCTGCGACCGGCACGCAGACGCCCGCCAGCCTCGCCAGCCAGCTCGATCAGACGCCGCTCCACGGCGCCGTGCAGATCCTCGTCGCCGTCGGCGAATGCGAACCTGCCCGACGCCAGCTCCTCGGTGATGGTGTCCAGTCCGGACGTGATGGCGCGGTGGTCGTCGGCCGTGAGCAGCTTCAGCCGCAGCAGCTCGTCGGCGTGCGCCCGTGACCCGGCCAGGTCGTATGGCCACAGCCGCACGTCGAAGTGCACCGAACGCCCCAGCGAGAACGCCGCGGCGTCGGGATCCTCGGCGAAGCGACCGCCCCACAAGCGGCCTTCGGTCACGACCGCGCCTTCAATGACGGGTGAGGACCAGATGAGTGTCCTCGGGGTCGCCGACCAGGCGCGCGGCCCCGCCAATGGGAAAGGTGAACAGCGGGTTGGTGTGGCCAACATCGACGTTGGCCACCACCGGCACGCCGTGCAGCTGCGGGATGTCGGCGATGAGCTGGGCCAGTCGCTGGCGGCTGACGCCGCTGGCGCGCTGGAACCGGCCGATGACCAGCCCCGCGATACTGGTGGCCTCCGGCTGTTGCAGCAGCGACAGCAGGTTGCGTGCGAAGCCCTCCAAGTGGCTCTCCTCGTCGTCTTCGACCACCAGCACCACCCCCCCGCAGAGAGGGCCACCAGCGGGTGCCCTGCAGCAGGTTGAGGGTGCACAGGTTGCCTCCCAGAATCGGGCCGTCGGCGTCTCCGGCTTGCAGTACCCACCAGCCGTCGGTGTCGAGCGGCTCACGATCGTCCTGGTCGGCGAACCAGGCGTCATCGGTCCAGCGCCGCGCCGGGCGGATCACCACCGGCGCCTCGTCGAACAGGCAGGCGCGGAACCAGTCGAGGGTCTGCTCAGCGTGGTCGCGCATCCCCAGTGTCGACCAGTGCGGCCCCGAATAGGTCACCAGATCGGCGCCGGCGAGCACAGCGTGCTGCAGCACCGTGATGTCGCTGTAGCCGCAGAAGGGCTTGGGGTTGGACCGGATCAGCCCCATGTCCAGGCCGTCCAGCAGCTGGTTGGCGTTGTAGCCGCCGATGAACGTCAGGATTCCGTCAACCGCGGGATCGCCGAAGGCGGCGTGCAGGTCGGCCAGACGGGACGCCGACGACGACGAGGCGAAGCTGTCCAGCTCGTCGACGTGGTCGCCGAAGGTCACCTGCAGTCCCAGCTCGGCGGTCCGCCGGTCGGCGATCGCTCGCCATGGTTGCGGAAAGGCTGCTCCCGAGCGGGAGGGAGCCACCACTCGAACGTTGGCGCCGGCCCGCAGCTTGGCGGGGACGGTGGCGGTCACCGCGAGCCCTGGCGGCGGGCCCAGACCTTCGTCGGCAGACCCCACAGCTTGACGAAGCCCTCCGCCTGGGTGTGGTCGAACCGGTCAGACGCGTCGTAGGTTGCCAGGTCGTGGTCGTACAGCCCGCTGTCGCTGCGGCGCCCGCTGACCCACGCCGAGCCCTTGAACAGGGTCATCCGCACGTCGCCGTTGACCACGGGCTGAGACGTGGCGATGAAGGCGTCGATGGCCATCTTCAGCGGGTTGAACCACAGGCCGTTGTAGATCAGCTGGGCGTAGCGTCCCTCCAGGGCTCGCTTCTCGGCGGCCAGCTCCTGTTCCAGGCACAGGTCCTCCAAGTCCCGGTGCGCGGTCAGCAGCGTGATCGCGCCAGGGCACTCGTAGATCTCACGGCTCTTGATGCCGACCAGGCGGTCCTCGAGCATGTCGATGCGCCCGACGCCGTGCGCGCCGGCGCGCCGGTCGACCTCGGCGATCAGGTCGACCAACGGCAACGGCTTGCCGTCCACGGCCACCGGTTGGCCGGCTTCGAAGGTCAGGGTGAGCTCCTCGATCTCGTCGGGCGTGTCGGCCAACGCGGCGGAACGCTCGTAAACCTCCTCGGGCGGCGAGGCCCACGGGTCCTCCAGGATCCCGCATTCGGCGGTGCGCCCCCACAGGTTCTCGTCGATGGAATAGGGACTATCCCGGCGCACCGGGACGGGGATGCCCCGCTCCTCTGCCCAGGCGATGGCGCCGTCGCGGTTCATCCCCCACTCGCGGATCGGCGCCTCGACGGTCAGGTCGGGGGCGATCGCCATGGCGGTGACCTCGAAGCGGACCTGGTCGTTTCCCTTGCCGGTGCAGCCGTGGCCCACCGCCTTGGCACCGGTCTCGCGGGCGACGCGCACCAGGTGACCGGTGATCAGCGGCCGCGACAGCGCCGACACCAGCGGGTACTTGCCCATGTAGAGGGCGTTGGCGGCGATCGCCGAGGCCACGAAGTCGTCGGCGAACTCGGCGCGTGCGTCGACCACCACGGCCTCGACAGCGCCGCAGTCCAGCGCCCGCTGGCGGATGCGCTCCAGCTCGTCGCCGTGCCCGCCGCCGCCCTCGCCCTGCTGGCCGAGGTCGATCGCACAGGCGATGACCTCGTAGCCCTTGTGCTCGGCCAGCCAGCGGATGGCCACGGAGGTGTCCAGGCCGCCGGAGTAGGCCAGCACCAGACGCGGGGTAGCAGAGGAGGTCACGCCGTTCACTCCTTGAGCTGGCGCAGGCGGTCGGCGACGGCACGGCCACCGACGCCCTCGCGGGCCACCACCAGCAGCGTGTCATCGCCTTGGACGGTGGCCAGGACGTCGGGCAGGCCGGCGCCGTCGATCGCCGAGCCAACCGCGGCCGCGGCGCCGGGAGACGTCCGCACGACCGCGAGATTGCCGCTGGCGTCGATCGCGACGACGAACTGGCGCAGCAGCTGCACCAACCCGCCCGCCTCCGGCACGGTGTAGGCGCTGTGGCCGTCGGCCCCTCGGACCTTGTTGATGCCGAGCTCCTCGAGGTCGCGGCTGACGGTTGCCTGGGTCGCGGGCACCCCGGCCCTGGCTAGCAGCGCCACCAGCTCTGTTTGGGACGCGACGGCGTTGGCCGCCACCAGCTCGCGCACGAGGCGCCGGCGCTGCGGTCGGTTCACGAGGCGCCGGCACCTTCCCGCTCGACCTGCGCCAGGGCCCCGGCCAGCCGGGCGGCCATCGCGTCGAGGTCGTCGTCGTCGACGATCAGCGCCGGAGCCAGCCGCACAGCGTCCGGCGCCACGTCGTTGACCACGAGGCCCCGCTGCAGTGCTGCGGCGACGACCTCGCCGGCGACCGGCGCGGTGAGCACGAGCGCCTGCAACAGCCCCCTGCCACGCGTTCCCGCGACGAGATCGCTGTCGGCACCGAGATCGGCGAGCCGCTCGGTCAGGCGCCCACCCATCTCGCCGGCCCGGGTCACGAGGTTCTCGGTGTCGATGGTGGCGAGCACCGCGTTCGCCGCCGCCGCGACGACGGGGCCGCCGCCGAAGGTGCTCGCGTGGTCCCCGGGCCCGAAGGCGCCGGCTGCCGCTCCCCGAGCGACGATCGCGCCGATCGGCAGGCCGTTGGCCAGCGCCTTGGCCAGGCAG